>CAILAF010000294.1 GCA_903832075.1 uncultured Chitinophagaceae bacterium | reverse complement strand
TTTCATTAAAGCAAACAATGCTTTCAATCGCGGTACTTCGTAATACACTTCGCCGCGAAAACGTTTTAAAATATTATCGGGTTCAATAGAATTAATTAATTTATTAAACAGATCGATCTCTTCCAGATCGCTGATTGGTTCTAAATTTAATTTGCCGAAATAGCTAAGATTATCCTGAATGACTTCGTTACAGAAAGAATGAAATGTATGGATCTTAATTCCGTAAGCAGGTGCACCAATTATTTGCAACAAACGATTGCGCATTTCAACAGCGCCATTATCGGTATAAGTTAAGCAAAGAATATTATTAGGATTGGTATCTGTTTGTTGTAAAATATTTCCAATGCGAATGGCAAGAATTTGTGTTTTACCTGTTCCCGGTCCGGCATTTACCATCACAGGACCTTCAATGTTATCAACGGCTTTACGCTGTTGTTCATTTAATTGTTCGTATTCTAATAAG
Organism: uncultured Chitinophagaceae bacterium; assembly: GCA_903832075.1. Lineage (GTDB taxonomy): Bacteria > Bacteroidota > Bacteroidia > Chitinophagales > Chitinophagaceae > CAILAF01. The sequence goes on along the minus strand of CAILAF010000294.1, from coordinate 7,493 downwards.
AACTTTTCAGATTGTTGTTTACTTGCCATTAGTACCAAAGATAATCTCTTCGGTAAACTTTTTGGCTGCTTGTTTTATTTAAATATGTAAACAATTTTTTTGAGCGAGTTAGAATAGAATTTTATTAAGCAATGTTTAATTGAAACGAAAATTTACTGCCTTCACCGAAATTACTTTCTACCCAAATTTTACCTCCTTGCGCTTCAATAAATTCTTTGCAAATAGCTAAACCCAAACCGGTACCTTCTTCTTTAGAACCCGGAATACGAAAGTAACGATCAAAAATTTTGTTTGTATAATCTGGATCAATTCCTTTGCCAAAATCCTGAACAGAAAAAACAATTGTATTATTTTTTTGTTGCGCTGTGACAATGATATTTGAATGCTCATACGAATAACGTATGGCATTTGATATTAAATTTGATAATACCCATTCTGTTTTTTCTTTATCGGCTTCAATGGTCGCTAATGCTTGCTGCGCTTGAATTTTAATCTCTATCTGGTGCTGGGATGCATGTGTTTTGTTCGATTCTATTGCGTATTTAATTATTTCTTCAGGTAATACTTTTTGTTTAGTTAATTGAATTTTTCCGGCTTCAACTTGTGTCATTTTTAATAACTCACTTGTAATTAATAATAATCTGTCGCTGTCATCTTTAATATTTTGCATCAATTGTTTTTGTTCAGTATTAGATGAACCGATACGTTCGTCTTCTAATAAACTCAAGCTCATTAAAATAGAAGAAATAGGTGTTTTTAATTCGTGAGAAACGGTTGCAATGAAATTTGTTTTTGCCAGATCCATTTCATGAAAAGGCGTAACGTTATTTAAAATAATTACTTCTCCGATAATGATGTCATCATTTTTAACAACATAATTTTCCTTGCTGAAATAACTTTCTTTCCCATCAGCAAAAATTTTTAATTGTTGATTATTATTTTCAGAAATTAATGTTCGCATCAAATCATTTTTCAGAGCTATATCCGGTGCATATTTTCCAACCACTTCTTTTTCTTTTAATCCTAATAAATTTTCGGATACGGCATTTAAAAAAAGAATATTTTTATTTTCATCCAAACCAATGATACCGTCTTTCATTTGATTAATAATAGTTTCAATTCTTCTTTTTTCAAACATTAATTTATTCAAATTGCTATTCTCATATTCATCTAATTTAGAGGCCATGATATTGAATGCATTGGCCAAATCGCCAAATTCATCTTCTTGTTTTAAATGAATTCGTTTGCTGTAATCCTTATTGGCAATGGATTCTATGCCTTCAGCTAAAACTTTTATCGGGTTTGAAATGACTGAAGGAAAATTAACTACAATAACAAATGCCATTAATGTTAGGATAGTAAAGATGATGCTTAACCAAAAAATTACGTCTTCAGTTGTTTTTTTTGCGATGGCATTCTTTCGAAGAATGGCTTGCTGATTTAAATCATTGATGATTTGAATTGCTTGTCGGATATCTGAATAATTTGAAACATCGGATGGATCGGCTAATAGTTCTTTGAAATTTTTTCTTACCAATTCAGTTGCTTCTTTTTCGCCTACTTCTGTAATATTTTTTTCTTGTTTGGTTAGGTTTGTTTCAAAAATATCTATTGCATTTTTATTTTGCGGAATTTGTTCCAATGCTTTCAGCATATTATTATCGTACTCCAGACTTTCATAATTATTTTTTAATATTTTTTCTTCATCGCTGCTTAATCGATTGATATAAAAAATGCTTAATACCCCGAAAGTGAGTATCACTATAAATAAAAAAGCCAAGCCGAATGTAAGTTTTGCTTTTAAACGCATATCATGAAAGTATTACAATATCAATTTGTGATGCAGCTAATTTATTTAATAATTGATTGAATATAGCTGTACTTAAAATTAAACGATATAAACTTAAATGAGGTTTGCCAATGCAAACAGTAGTAATTTGTTTTTGTTCAGCTGCTTCAATAATTCCTTTGGAAATATTGCTATGCTTGAGCCTGATGACTTCAGCGCCCAACTCAGTTGCCAATTTAAAATTATTAATTAAATGACGTTGTGCTGCCAATCCAATTTTATCGCCATCCTCTTTTGGCGTTTGCACATATAATAAAAACCATTTGGCATTATAATAAGATGCTAGTCGGGAAGTTTTTTTAATAACTGTTTTTGCTATTTCATGGTTACTGCTAATGCAAGCCATAAATCTTTCTTGCCTTGCATGAAGATTGCGTGGAATTTCAGTATCAATTTTTCTTTCAACTTGTGATGCAACTTCTTTTAATGCTAATTCGCGCAGTTGTAAAATATTTTCTGCTTTAAAAAAATTGTTTAATGCAATATTTATTTTTTCCGAAGAATATATTTTCCCTTCTTTTAATCTGGTTATTAATTCATCTGCAGTAAGATCAATATTCACAACTTCATCAGCCATACCTAATACAGTATCAGGAATTTTCTCAGTAACATTAATACCGGTAATATTTTTTACCTCCTCATTTAAACTTTCTATATGCTGAATATTAACGGCACTGATAACTGTAATACCCGCATCTAAAATTTCTACAACATCCTGCCAGCGTTTTTCATTTTTACTACCTTCAATATTGGTATGAGCCAATTCATCAACAATTACTACTTCGGGGCGTAATGCAATTACAGCCTGCACATCCAATTCTTCTAATTCTTTTCCTTTATAAAATAATTTTCTTCTTGGTATTACTGGTAAACCTTCTAATAATGCAATTGTTTCTTTTCTGTTATGCGTTTCTATATATCCAATCTTAACATCAATTCCATTGCGAAGCAATGCCTGTGCTTCTTGCAACATGCGAAATGTTTTACCTACACCGGCACTCATACCAATATAAATTTTAAATTTTCCTTTTCTTGACTTTTTAATGAGATCAAGAAAATGCTGAACACTATGTTCTTTATCCGGCATGATTGTTAGATAAAAATTTTATTTTGTGTGTTGAATAACATAATTAATTACTGAACCTACAGTTAATAATTTTTCTGCATCTTCATCAGGTATATTTATTTTGAATTTTTTTTCCAGCTCCATTTGTAATTCTAAAACATCTAATGAATCAGCATTCAAATCATCTTTAAAAGTAGCGCTCTCGTTTAATTTATTTTCATCAACCCCTAATTTGTCAACCATCAGTTGTTTAACTTTCGTAGAAATGTTTTGCATAGTGCAATTGTTTATCAATGTTGGATACATTGGGTGAATAATAATTTTTGTTTCACAAACAATCGCAGCAGTAAGTAATCATATAAACAAATAATCAGCTTGTTTATATGATTACGAAAGTACTGCTTATAAAAAATCATACAAGTTGAATCTTAATTAATTTTGATTTAGAACCTTACGATCAAGGCCAGAATAATTCTTTGCTCTGAATTAACCAAATCAGGCTGCCATCCGCCCCAACTGCTTAGTGGTGGGGCAATGGAAGCGCCGCTTGATGTATAAGTATAACCACCTGTATTAGCAAATCCTGTTGGAGATGTAACGCCACCGTGTCCGGCAAAGTAACCGTTCAAAGGAGTTGTTCCGGGTGCAGCACCAATATTAATCACATTGCGATATATGTATTCAAATTTTAGTGTCAAATTCTGACTTATTAAAAAATCAAAAGTCGTAGAGAAATCCAATGCATTGAATGTTGATCCCGGCCCGGTTTGTTGTTGAAATAAAGTATCAGCATAACCTGTAGGAGCAAGCACTAAGTATTGCCCTGGGTTATGCATATAACCACCACCAAAATTCCAAGCAAACTTATCTCCAAACCAAAATCTGTTATAAAACATTCCGCTGATAAAGTTTTGTGCTGTAGTTCCTGCTTTCTTTCCAAAAGGACTTACTCCATCACCGTTTTCAAATCCAAAGTCACCTGTTATACTAAATGCAGCTTTGGTAATAAATTTCCCTTTGGGACGATTGATATATCGTAATTGATAACTATCATCACTGTGAAAACGATATCTGTTTGGTGCGCCCTGATCATCTTTTCCATAATAATTATTGAATACAAAATCTACTGTTTCTTTTGGCCTGTAATAAATTGAAGCACCAATACCGGGCGAATGATTAAACATACCATAACTCTGCCATCCGTTAATCAACCAAAACTCTACTTTTAATTTATCAGTAGGAAAAGTTTGTAATCTTAAACCATTAAAAAACCATGGTGTATTATCTGAAGTATAAGAGGGTTGATAACCCCAGTTTTCAAAATTATTATAAGAGAACAATCCAATGTAAGACATAAAGATGCCTGCATCTAAATTAATACCATGCCATTTATCCCAATGATACCCGGCATAAGCTTCACTGATGTTACGATAAATAGTTTGTAAATCATATTGTCCTTTATAAGAACTGCCATCATTGCGTGGAACAACTGTAGAGCGTGTACCGAATTGCATCATTATTCTGCCACGCACATTATTAATATGTAAATCGCCGCCAAAGCCAAGATAAGAAAGCTGCAATTCATTATTTCTTGCCAAAGCAGTTGAACCAACTACTGTATTATCAATAGGATCATTAAAGGAATGTGTGGCATTCAAATCAAGTGTGATATCGCCTGTAAAATATTTAGTATCCAGTATAGGCGGACTTGTTTTCCGGCTATTACCATTAAGCCAGGAAAAATCTCCAAATGCAAAAGGCTCACTGGCCGCAGCTTTTGTTTCAACAACTACTGTGTCTTTCTTGTTCTGTAATGTGTCCTTTTGACCAATTGCCGAAAATTTACATGAAATAATAACCAATAGTGTTAATGATTTTTTGTGCATGTTTGTTATTTTAATTTATCTAATTCAATATTTAATTTTAATACATTTATTTTTTCAGGACCGAATAAACCCAATAATGGTTTCTGAATTTGTTGTGCAACCAATTCTTTTATTTTTTCTTCAGAAACATTTCTTGCTTTTGCAATTCTTGCTACTTGTACATATGCACCCTGCGCAGAAATATCAGGATCTAAACCACTGCCTGAATAGGTTACTAATTCAGAGGGGATTTCAGATTTTTTTACGGTTGGATTATGTACTAAGAAAGTATCAATTTTTGATTGTACATCTTTTAAGTAGTCAGGATTAGTAGGGCCCTTGTTACTGCCTGAAGATCCTGCCGCATTGTATGCAGCTGCTGATGGCCTGCTCCAAAAATATTTATCCTCAGTGAATTTCTGACCAATATTGGCATAACCTACCACTTTACCATTAACACTAATGGTTTCTCCTTTACCACTGCCGGGTGCAAATTTTGCCACCGCTGCAATAAATAAAGGGTAGATCACCGCACACAAAATTATAAATATAGCAGTGAGTTTTAAAGAAGGCAACAAATATTTTTTCATAACTTAATTTTAAATTTTTTACATAAACAATCCGAGTAGCAGATCAATTAATTTAATACCGATAAAAGGAGCTACAATACCGCCAACACCATAAATCAATAGATTTCTGCGTAATAATGCACTTGCACCAATTGGTCTATATGCTACCCCTCTTAATGCTAATGGAATTAATAATGGAATGATGATTGCATTAAAAATCACTGCAGATAAAATAGCACTCTCTGCGCTTTTTAAATACATGATATTTAAAGCTTGTAAACCCGGAATTGAAACAATGAACAAAGCCGGTACTATTGCGAAATATTTTGCTACATCATTCGCAATGGAGAATGTGGTTAATGTTCCCCGGGTCATTAATAATTGTTTTCCTATTTCTACAATCTCAATTAATTTGGTTGGATCATTATCCAGATCAACCATATTACCGGCTTCTTTTGCGGCTTGTGTTCCACTGTTCATGGCTACACCAACATCAGCCTGCGCCAATGCAGGAGCATCATTTGTTCCATCACCCATCATGGCAACTAATTTTCCGCCTTGTTGTTCTTTCTTAATATAATTCATTTTATCCTCGGGCTTGGCTTCTGCAATAAAATCATCCACACCTGCTTTTTCTGCAATGAATTTTGCAGTCAAAGGATTATCACCGGTTACCATTACTGTTTTTACACCCATTTTACGCAAGCGTTCAAAACGTTCGCTAATGCCAGGTTTGATGATATCCTGTAATTCGATTACTCCTAAGACTTGTGCATTTTGACTAACAACCAATGGCGTTCCGCCATTAATTGCAATTATTTTTACACGTTCTGCAGTCTCATCAGGAAAAATATTATCTGCTTTTGTTACCATGTTTTTAATAGAATCAAAAGCTCCTTTACGTATTTTTAAACCGGTAGGCAGATCAATACCACTACTTCTTGTTTCGGCAGTGAATTCGATAAAAGTTGCACCAGTTGTATTAAATGAATTTGCATTGAGGTTTGCTAATTCGATGATCGATTTTCCTTCCGGTGTTTCATCTGCTAATGAGGATAATACACAGGCTTCAGTAAAAGCCAGGGTCTCTATTCCGTTTGCCGGCCAAAAATTAGTGGCCTTTCTGTTACCAATGGTAATGGTTCCTGTTTTATCTAAAAGAAGTGTATCTAAGTCACCAGCAGTTTCAACAGCTTTACCACTTTTGGTAATTACATTGGCACGCAAAGCCCTGTCCATTCCTGCAATACCGATAGCACTTAATAAGCCACCTATCGTGGTGGGAATTAAGCAAACATATAGTGAAACCAATGCTGCAACAGTGATAGGTGTATTTGCATAATCTGCAAAAGGTTTGAGTGTAACACAAACAATTAAAAAGATCAGTGTAAAGCTTGCCAACAAAATAGTCAAAGCAATTTCATTGGGTGTTTTCTGGCGACTTGCACCTTCCACTAATGCGATCATTTTATCCAAAAAGCTTTCTCCCGGTTCTGTTGTTACTCGAACTTTTATTTTATCGCTTAATACTTTTGTGCCCCCGGTTACAGACGATTTATCACCGCCTGATTCACGAATAACGGGAGCCGATTCCCCTGTAATAGCTGATTCATCAATGGTTGCAATGCCTTCAATAATTTCTCCATCCATCGGAATGGTATCTCCTGCTTCACATAAAAAAATATCACCTTTAGTTAATTGAGATGATGGAACAATTTTTATTTCATTCACAAAAATTTCTCCAACAGGTTGAATCCATTTAGCCGGAGTTTCTTCTCTCGTTTTCCTTAAAGTATCAGCCTGCGCTTTGCCCCGTGCTTCAGCAATTGCTTCGGCAAAATTGGCAAATAATACAGTCAAGAATAAAATAATGAATATGGCGAAGTTATAAGTAAAGCTTCCTTGCGTTTTTTCTCCAGTGAATATCCAAATGCAAACTGCGAACATGATTGCTGTTCCAATCTCCACCGTAAACATGACGGGGTTGCGCAGCATGATACGAGGATTCAATTTTACAAATGATTGCCAGAGTGCTTCTTTAACAAGTGCAGACTCGAACAGTTTATTTGATTGGCGCTTAAACATAATTTCTTATTTTTCTTTCTATTATTCTTTCTTTATGAAAAATTCAAAAAGTAAGAATG
>CAILAF010000293.1 GCA_903832075.1 uncultured Chitinophagaceae bacterium | reverse complement strand
GCAAAAGCAATATATGATAGAATAGAAGGAGGCTTTCGCGCTTCTGTTGTTGGCACCGCAGGAGATAAAATAACAGAAAATCAATTATTGACTGAAATAATTATTTCTATCAAGTCATTCGGTGATTCTCTCCAAGTTTATTATACAAAAAGGCTTCAAGAACTATATCCAGACATGTATATTAGTTCTAGTGATAAAAATGTTGGGGCTGAATCTTTATTACTAGATTCAAATTTTATTCTCAATGGAACCGGTATACGTCCACATTTAAGTTTTTTCAATGACAAACTTAATTTTTTTGGTGAACACTCATTTTTAAATACTTTAAAAGGAGTAGCAGGTGTCCCAGGTGAAACTGAATACGACACATGCTTAACTATTACTACCAATATAGGTTTATTGAACGAAGAAAAATTATGGGCAAGTATATGTAATTCGGTTATACAATTACAACCATCTTCATTTACTTTTGATCAACCAACATTTAATACTGACAAATCAAAGTATATTGCTGATTTAATACCTAATATTGTTTGTTTTAAAGCTGAAGGTTTGGATAAAATTACCGAACTACTTAATGCTCTAGACCCTATTTATGATACATTAACTGGTTCGGCATCTATTAGTGATGATGATAGAAAAGCTGCTACCAAAAATTTAATCGCAAAATTATCTGAAATTGATGCTTTTTTTAAAAAAACTATGGATGTTCTTAAAATATCTGCTAATAGTGGTAAGGAATTAACAGACAAATTAGGTGTTATCACTGAATTTGTTAATTTAAAATTTAGACCTTATATGTTAATCTTATCTACAGCAAAATATGACGTAATAACCAAACAAACTCCAACTGAAACTATGTTAGATAATGTTAAAAAAAACATTCAAAAAATATTATCGGAACCTTTTATTAATTTTTCCAAAACTTGGTGTTGTATTATTTATGAATATTTTAATACCGGTAGCACCCTAAATATTTGTAGTAGCAGTAGGTATTTGGAGAAATGATTGCCCAATTGCAACTACTAATTTATTACCAAGGCAATTAGGATTATCAAAAAGAAAAAAATTAACAGCTACGCAATTAGGTAAACTTAATTTGATTGCAGTTGTTGCTTTGTTTGTAATTGTTCCTTTACGACATGCTGTGTTTAATAATAACGGCATAGCAACAGGAATAATGATCATTTTTATGGCGGCTATTGGTGTTACATTAGGATTCTTTTATGAATGGAAAAGTGCCTGGTGCTCTGGTTTATGCCCTGTTCATCCCGTAGAAAAACTATACGGTGGAAATGTTTTATTTTCATTGCCAAATGCCAATTGTGATCAATGCATGAACTGTGTGATTCCTTGTCCTGACTCAACTCCAAACATAAATCCAAAAATTTCTGCAAAAACTATTTATCATAAAATTGGTGGATTACTTATTGTTGGTGGATTGCCAGGTTTTATTTGGGGATGGTTTCATGTGCCCGATGAACATACAATCACATCTTTAAGTACATTTTTTGGAGTTTACCAAATTCCTTTAATAGGCCTTGCAGTTACATTACTTGTATACATTTTATTATCAAACATTATTAATGCAAAATATGAACGCAGATTGATTAGCATTTTTGCTGCTTCGGGTGTGTCATGTTATTATTGGTACAGAATTCCTGCGCTTCTTGGATTTGGAAAGTTTGCGGATGATGGGCTTTTAATAAATCTTAGAAATGTTTTACCGGAATGGATTATTCCAATCATAATCGTATCAACTACAATTTTCTTTTTTTATTGGTTGGTTATTAGAAAACCAAATAGCAGAAGCTGGGTTATCAGACCTCAATTCGCTAATAAAGTAGAAAACTTGGAAGCAAATTTGTCTGCTTAAGATTTTAACAAGTACAGGTTTTATTTTCAAAAAAATCAATTATCTTTTCAGTTCGGAATAACTGTTTTAGATAATTGATTTTTTTTAGCATCATTATTAAAAGATGATACTAAAATGCAGTTGTTGTTATTTAAATTAGTACATCCCATTTATGAACTTTATTTAAACGATTGCCATGCAAAACTGGACAATTAAGGTCTCGTTGTTTTTAAATTATTTTGTATTTGCTATTTTATTGAACAGTGTTGGAACTGTAATTCTTCAAGTGCAAAACAATTTTGGTGTCACTCAAACTTCTGCTTCCATTTTAGAAGCGTTTAAAGATTTAAGTATTGCTATTTTTTCTTTTTTAATTTCCTCTTATATTGTTCGTATCGGTTATAAGAGATCTATGCTCATTGCACTTGGTTTTATTACACTGGTATGCTTTACAATGCCTTTTACAGCAAGCTTTTTAATGACCAAACTTTTATTTGCTGCAGTAGGAAGCAGTTTTGCGTTAATTAAAATGTCTGTTTATAGCACCATTGGTTTAGTAACAAAAAATGAAAAAGAACATATCAGTTTAATGAACTTCATTGAATCATTTTTTATGGTTGGCATTCTTACCGGCTATTTTATTTTCAGTTCATTTGTTGATAATAATAATCCGCAATCAACATCATGGTTAAAAGTTTATTATTTATTAGGTGGAATTTCTTTGCTGGCCTTCTTATTATTGCTTAGCGCAACATTAGACGAATCATCACTTCAAACAAAAGAAGAAAAATCATCTGCAAAAGATTTTTTTTCTATGTTTAGATTATTGGCATCTCCATTAGTATTGATTTTTATCTTTTGTGCTTTCTTTTATGTGTTGATCGAACAAAGCATCATGAGTTGGTTACCGACTTACAATAATAAAGTGCTTTTATTACCTGCGGCTTTAAGCATTCAAATGTCGAGTATTCTTGCAGGATCTACAGCGTTAGGAAGATTTTTAGCCGGAATAGTATTAAAGAAAATGAACTGGTATATTGTATTATGTGTAAGTATTATTTTAGCAGCTACACTATTATTATTAGCGGTTCCATTAGCTGAAAAAGCAACCGGACATACAATTACAGGATGGAGCAATGCTCCATTAGCAGCATTTATTTTTCCATTGATAGGAATATTAATTGCACCTATTTATCCTGCCATCAATTCTGAAATATTAAGCACTCTACCTAAACAAAAACATGGACTAATGTCAGGATTAATCATCGTTTTTTCTGCATTAGGTGGAACACTGGGATCAAGAATTACAGGAACCATTTTTGAAAATTATGGCGGACAAAAAGCTTTTTATTTTATACTGATTCCCATGTTTATATTAATTGTTTGTTTATCTATTTTCAGAAGAATTCAACTAAAATCTAAATCACAATCATAACCCCCCACTTCTATTTTATTCTCATGTCATCAACGCAATTTTTTTTTATTGAAAACCTCGGAGAATTATATACCGATGTACAAACAAGTGAACTATTTATTGATTCAAAATATTTTGTAGATAGTATTCCAAAATATTCTATTGAAGAAATTCTTTCTAACTACTTAACAGAAAAAAATAAAACTGATTTTAATCTAAAAAAATTTATTGATGATCATTTTATTCTTCCGGTTGAACCAGTTTCCGAATATAAATCAGCACATAAACCAATTCAAGAACATTTACATGAACTGTGGGATGTATTAGAAAAAAAACCTTCAAATGAAGGCGGTACATTAATTCCATTACCGTATCCATATATTGTTCCGGGTGGTAGATTTAGAGAAATTTATTATTGGGATAGTTATTTTACTATGTTAGGCTTACAGGTTGATAAAAGATTTGATATTATTCAAAACATGGTCGACAATTTTGCGCATTTAATTCATACCATTGGATTTATTCCCAATGGCAATAGAACTTATTATCTGGGTAGATCTCAACCACCTTTCTTTTCATTAATGGTTTCTTTATTAAGTGAAGAAAAAGGAGAAGAAGTTTTATTAAAATATCAATCTGCAATTGAAAAAGAATATGCATATTGGATGGATGGAGAAAAGCTATTGACAACATCGAATAATAATTATCGCAGAGTAGTTTTAATGCCTGATGAAAATATTCTGAACAGATATTGGGATGATCATAATACACCAAGGCCTGAAGCTTTTAGTGAAGACATTCATGTTGCAGAAAAATCAGATCAAGATAAATCGATAGTATTTAGACATATCCGTGCTGCAGCAGAATCAGGATGGGATTACAGCAGTCGTTGGTTTAAAGACGAATTAAATATGCATTCAATCCAAACAACAGAACTTATTCCAATTGACTTGAATTGTTTATTACTGAATACAGAAGAAACATTATTAAAAATTTATTCAATCAATAATAATATCAATTCAGCAAAATTATTTCAGCATAAAATCAATCAAAGAAAAAAAGCCCTTGAAAATTTTTGCTGGAATGAAACATTAGGTTTCTATTTTGATTACAACTTTGTTGAAAAAAAACAAACCAAAACCTATTCGTTAGCTGCCGCCTACCCTTTGTTTTTTAAAGCATCTACGCAGCAACAATCCAACAAAGTTGCTCATATAATAGAAGAAAATTTTTTATGTTCTGGCGGTGTAGTAACTACATTGAAAAAAACTAATCAACAATGGGATTCACCAAATGGATGGGCACCATTACAATGGATAACTTATAAAGGTTTAAAAAATTATCAGCACAATGCATTGGCTGATGAAATAAAAAAAAGATGGTTAGCCAATAATGAAAGAAAATATATTAATACTGAAAAAATGATGGAGAAATATAACGTGATGGATACAGATGCAAAAGCCGGTGATGGCGAATATCCCAACCAAGATGGATTTGGCTGGACGAATGGGATTTACTTAAAAATGAAAAGCGAATAATTGCAAGAATAAAGTTATATTGTCATAGTAAACTATGAAACAAAACAGTACACTAAAAAAATTATCTGAAATTCTTAATATCAGCATCTCTACTGTTTCAAGAGCATTGAAGGATCATCCAGATATTTCTGCAGCAACAAAGAGAAAAGTGAAAGAATTAGCACAAACATTGGAATACGAACCCAATAGTTATGCTGTTCAATTAAGAACAAACGAAAGTAATGTTTTGGGAATTCTTGTTCCATCAATCAATAATTTCTTTTATGATTCTTTCATTGCCGCAGTTGAAGAAATGGCAAGACCTTTGGGATATTCAGTTTTAACAATGCAATCGGGTGATGATAGAAATATTGAACATGAAAATTTAAGACTATTTAAAAAGCAAAGAATTACCGGATTGTTTGTTGCGCTAACAACCGGAACAACTGAAGCTGATATTGAATCATTTTTAAAATTGAAAGACCTAAGTATTCCTGTAATATTTTTCGATCTGGTTCCTGAATTTGCCAATTGCAATAAAGTTTGTTTAGATGATGAAGGTGCTGCTAAACTTGCAGCTGAGGCGATCATTAAAAAAAATAAAAAAAATATTTTAGCAATATTTGGCCACCCTAATTTAT
>CAILAF010000292.1 GCA_903832075.1 uncultured Chitinophagaceae bacterium | reverse complement strand
TTTTTATTATGGATACTTTTCTATTTTAAATCTAAGTACGAAGAGGGGTTATTGAAGCAACATTTTGCAGATTATGAAGCCTATCGAAAAATGAGTGGAAGATTTTTTCCTTTTATATAAAACGATATTTTATTTCTTGTACTCAACAAATAAAAAGAGCCCTGCAAATTTGCAGGGCTCTTCGGTTATAAAAAATTTATTATTCCGATTCAGTAATCGGACCTAGAAAATTAGTTTTACTCTCACTTATCTTTTTATCGTCTTGATAAAATCCAAGCTTAATAATTGTTTTTCTATTTTGAATTCTGTTCTTAGGAAGAATAACAAAAAACGAACCGGAACCCTGTCCTTCTTTTTCAACTTCAATAAATGGTTTCCCAATGGTTTCAATTGTTCCATTACCATCTTCTAATTTAATTGTAAGTGGCACTGCCTTCATTGTTTTATTGGCCACCTTAATATTATAGAGATTAGAAATACTGTCTTTCCCTCTTTCCTGAAACAATTGTCCCGGTGTTCGCATAATGGTTGCATCAACATCTTTTCTTGTAAGCAACAAAACACTTAATAATGTTAGTGCAATGAAGCATAATAATGTATAAAGCTTCATTCTTGTTGTGTAATGTAACTTCTCTCCATTAGCAATTGAATTTTCAGAAGCATATCGTATTAACCCTTTTGGCTTTTTAATTTTTTCCATCACGTTATCGCATGCATCAATACATGCAGTACATCCAACACATTCCATTTGCAAGCCATTGCGAATATCAATTCCAGTTGGGCAAACTTTTACGCATTGATGGCAATCAATACAATCACCTGCATTCTCATCAATACCTTTTTTTAAATGACTTCTGGGTTCGCCACGTTTGTAATCATAAGCTACAATCATAGAATTTCTATCTAACAAAACACTTTGCAATCTTCCATACGGACAAACAACAATGCATGCTTGTTCTCTGAAAAAAGCGAAAACAGCATAAAATACCGCACTGAATATCATGATAGAAGTTAATCCAGCTAAATGCTGACTAACAGGTTCTGTAATAATTTTTTCTAATTCTTTTATGCTGATGATATATGCTAAAAAGAAATTGGCAATGATGAAGGATAATATATAAAAAACAAGATGCTTTAATCCTACTTTAAAAATTTTCTTACTTGTCCAAGCTGCAGCACTAAGTTGGCGTTGTGCAGCTGCATCTCCTAAAATAAAAAATTCAACTTTGCGAAACATCATCTCCATGAAATTTGTTTGCGGACAAGCCCATCCACAAAACAATCTTCCAAACGCTGCAGTAAATAGAATAATAAAAAAAACAAAAGTTACCATAGTTAAACCCAGAATAAAAAAATCCTGTGGCCAAAATACTTTGCCAAATAAAATAAATTTTGAGTGAGGAAGGTTGATTAAAAAGAATGGCCTGTCATTTACATAAACAAAAGGCATTCCGAAGAAAACAATGAAATATAAAAAACTTAACCATGTTCTTATGTTATAAAATTTTCCTTTAGGAGGTTTATAAGCATACACCCATTTACGTTTACCTTTCTCATCAACAGTTGCCATTCTATCTCTAAAACTTTCGCCTTCTGTTATTGGCTCATTAACGTGATCTAAATTGTCGAACATGGTTTTGGTTTCTATTATGATTTATCAAAAAATAATTATCGAAATGTAAAGCTCTATTTTGTCAATAAGTTCTTCTGTGATGTTTGTTACATTCAGATATGACATTTCTCAGGGAAAAACATTGTCACTATTTTTTTAATAAAAAACAGAAAGCGATATATGGAAAATATAACAGCGGGAAAACAGAAAGGTGGCAATTATCAGCGCAGGAAATTCTGTATAATATCTTTTTAAAAGGTTACCATTAAAAACCGCAGAATTCAAAATAAAATATTCGATTATGAATATTTGTCCAATTAACTTGCCATTCCTATTGCAATAGGATATTATTTTCTTCACTATTTACATAAGAAATTTTTCAAACCAATTCATTAGAAGAAAATATTGCAAACTATTCTTTCGAGATAATTTCATCATTTTTATTTTCATCACCGTTTGTGGTTTCTTTTTTGCCAATCCCCAACAGATTAAACAAATATTGCTTAATGCTTTTAAAGAAAATAATACCCGTTAAGCAAGCAGATAAAAATGCCTGATAAAAAAGACTACCGGTTCCCGGATCGATATACAATAAAATAAAACTCATAAAATCTGTTTCATTTTTTAATTAATATAAGATTTAAAATAATGCCAACGGTAGAAACCGTTGGCCGTTAAAAAATAAATCCCTCCCCGCATAAAAAACTTTCTTTTCAAATGTACTGTTATAATAATTTAAATAATCCATTAAATCATATTAGGTTTAATCATTAAAACCTGCAAATGAGACAGTGGTGAAATAAAGTCAACTATTGTATTGACTGTTATTTTTGGTAAAAACGAATTTTTCTCAGGATTAAGTAAAATAAGGTCTGCATTAACCTCTTCCGCATAACGAAGTAAAATTTCATGGCTTTCGTATTTTGATAATATTTTGTATTGTGGCGTATAACCACATTCTTGCAATATTTTATAGGTTTTATAAAATATGTCAACTTTCATTTTTGAATGATCTTCATCTGCATCATCTAAAAGAGTAACTAAATGAATAAGTCCATTATATTTTTGCGAATGCAGTGATTGTAAATCCATTTTAAAACCAATGGAAGGTGATTGCTGCGTGTTTTGTAGCTATGGAACATTTCCTTGCCCACCTGTTCAACAAAACAATTAATGCTGTTGATATGAGAAATTGTTGTACAATGGTATTAATTTGTTTAACTAACCCGTTGGCGGAGTTAATTAGCTAAAGTATGTTTAACTCTGCTAACAGGTTTGTTGTAAACAAATTTGTTTAAGAACTGTAAAATTGTAAATCCAGTAACCTTTGCAAGTATTCTGGATTTAAAGCCAGTAAAGGAT
>CAILAF010000291.1 GCA_903832075.1 uncultured Chitinophagaceae bacterium | reverse complement strand
CACCATTGCAACAGAGCCCCATAAATAAGCCGCTTCTTTTTCAGGTATGTCCATTACAAATTTTGAGAAGCGAATAAAAAAACTTCCCACACCTACTTGCGCACCTACATAAAAAAATTGCGCAATCACTGCCCACTTTAATTGTGTGTATTTGAATACTGAAAAAGAAAAAATTTTTTCCTTCTCTCCTTCTTTTTTTAATTCAGGAAGACTACTATAAAAAATCAATATGGCAACGGCTATAACAATCAATGCAATATTAAGATAAGGAATCTTTACGGTCCCAGCTTCATTCTGCAAGTATTGCTGCAATTGAGTTTGAGACATCGCAGCTTTTTCGGTTTTAGTATATTCAATACCGGATAAAATAAATTTTCCACCCAATATAGGGGCAATAAATGCGCCAATTCCATTAAACGATTGTGCAAAGTTCAAACGCCTTGCACCATTTTCATGTTCTCCTAATAAAGTCATATATGGATTGGCAACTGTTTCTAAAAAAGTAGCACCACTTGCAATGATGAATAATGCAAAAAGAAAAAAATAATAAGAACGCGCTGATGCAGCAGGTATAAATAAAGCAGCACCGAATGCATATAATATTAAACCAAATAATATTCCTTTTTTGTATCCATACTTTTTTAGAAACATTCCGGCAGGTAATGCTATTAGAAAATAAGCAATGTAAACTGATGAATCTATTAATGCAGATTGTGTATCAGATAACTGACAAGCTTTTTTTAAATGCGGTATCAATACGGGATTTATATTATGCAAAAAAGCCCATAAAAAAAACAAAATGGTCACTAATAAAAAAGGAACAATAAAATGCTTGTCGCTTTTCTTATATCCTGTTAATTGATAAAACAAATTCATGTACTTATTTATAATTGATCTCTTCTTCTGATTTTTATTTTGAAAGTTCCTTCAATAGCTCTGTCGTTTACTAATATCAAATATCCTCCACCACCAGCACCTGATAGTTTATATCCTTTACAAAGGTTTTTATATTTATCAATTGTTTCTTTAATGAACTCATCAACCATATTAGGAAACATTTTTACCTGCGCATTAAACGATTGTATAAATGCTTCGCCAAATTTATCAATATTCATTTCTTGTATTGCTTGCCAGCAATCATCTGCAGCCAAAGCCAATGTTGCTGCACCTTCATCAGAAATAAATGTTTTATCTAACACATTGTAATCACTTTCACGCGGACCTAATGGTAACAAGAATAAATGTTCTTCTATCCAACTCAATATCTTTTCATCATGAACAGATTCTATTTTACTTGGCCAATGATTATTTTGATAAAATAATTTATTCAATCCCGGTAAAACAATTCCCAATGAATCTTGTGAGCCGGCAACTTCTTTTGTTCCGGGTGGATTTTCATAGCAGAATAAAAGTTTAGCTAATTGTTCTTCGTTGCCTTTGGGTATTGACACTTTCCATAATTCAATGGCTTTGTTTCTTGTACTGCTTGCCATGCCACTTCTGTTATTGAATTCAATCGTTGGTTCAATAGAAATAGTTAACACCGCACCATGATGATATTTTGAAACATAAGGTTGGTCTAACCATCCACCTGCTAAATCAATTCTAAATGGAATTGTACTGATTGTTCTTAATGAAGTTGTAGAACGTGCAGGTAATCCATCTTGTGGAATGCGATGCAAAACTTTATATTCAATTGCCAACTCATCGCATAATTCTTTTTTAGAAGGAATATTTCCATCTTCATTTACAATAAATATATCGGGATGAATTTCCTTTAATTCATTTTTAAAATCAATGATACCACTACCCTTATTGATTCTGCATTCATGCACATATTTCAGTGCCTCCAGCATATATTTTCTTTCTGCTTCAGTGTTAATAGGATAACGACCTTTTAATTCAAAAACAGTTTTATCTGAACCAATACAAACATAAAGATTGCCATAAGTAGCTGCTTCTTTTAAAAAAGCAACATGACCGCTATGTAATAAATCGAAACAACCGCTTACAAATACTTTTTTCATTGGCATGAACAAAATCTGTTTTTACAAATATAATTGTATGTGTAATGCGAATTATATTATTGATTGGCTCTTTTGTTTTTATTTAGTTCCATATAAACTTCCCCCCTTTTCAAAAAGCCTATTAATCATTTTTTCAGTAGCAACATCTTTTTCAACAGGCGGTGCATGATGCGGTTTTATTCTTGCATCAATAATCAATGGCCCATTACAACCCCAATGTTTATTGGCAATAAATTCATCAATTCCATAAATATCATTTGCAGGATTGCAACGCGTAAATGTTACCCATAAAAAATTATTCAATTTTTCTGAAACAAATGTTGCATCATCGCAAAGAATGATTAATGGTATTGATGACAGTTGACTGATGATAGATGATAGTTGTAAATTTATGTTTTTAAAAAAATCTGTCATTTGTAATCTATCATCTTTCATCTGAACTGCAATCACACCGGGCATTACAAGCTGTGCATTAGTAAATTCATTTAATTCTTTTAGCGATTGAGGAACTTCTTTACATAATTCTCTTTTTTTATCACCATACGCAGCAAACACAACTTTACTCCCGCTGTTTAATGCAGTACCTGAATAATCTAAAGTATCAATGGTCGTGTTTGTGTAAAAATGTATATCACGTGTTAAATCAATTCTTTCTAAAACATATTGTATGTAATTGCTTACATTATTTGTACCAAGTTGATTGGTATCATCAGCAGTAATAAATAAAAATTTTGCTAAACTTAATTGCCCTGTTCCTAAAATATGATTGGCAATCGTTAATAATTCTGCTGGTTGTCTTGTTTGAGAGTATGGTGTGTACCGCTCACTTCCTATTGCTAATAATAAAGGATGCACACCTGCTGCATCAACCGCATGAATTTCTTTTAATCCCGGAATTTCTTCCGGGATTGCATTACCTGTTAATTCATGAATTAAATTTCCAAAACTGGTATCTTCTTGCGGTGGTCGACCCACAACTGTGAAAGGCCATATAGCATTTTTTTTTGCATAAACTTTATGCACTTTCATGACAGGAAACAAATGTTGCAAAGAATAATAGCCAAGATGATCGCCAAATGGTCCTTCTGGTTTATTTCCTTCAGGATAAATTTCACCAGTTATTACAAAATCTGCATCGGCACTTATACAAAATCCATCTTCATAAAAATATCTGAATCTTCTTCCGCCTAACACACCTGCAAAAGTCATTTCACTTACTCCTTCAGGTAATGGCATTATTGCACTTAATGTATGTGATGGTGGTCCGCCAACAAAACAACTGACTTTTAATGGCAAATCTTTTTTATTTGCTTTTGATTGATGAACACCAATACCACGATGTAATTGATAATGCAAACCAATTTCATTATTTAACTCATATTCATTTCCTGTTAATTGAATACGATACATACCCAGATTGCTTTTCATGATGCCGGGCATTTCAATATCTTCAGTATACACTTGCGGTAATGTTATAAATGCACCACCATCTTTTGGCCAATGATGGATTAAAGGAAGATCAGTAATTTTTATTTCTTGATAAAGAATTGATTTTGATAATGGATTTTTTAATGGCAATGCTTTTAATGCTGCCAATGCTGTGGTAAAATTTTTGATTGGATGTTTGAATGCTTTAATAGGATCATTCTTTAATTCAATTAATTGCTGAACTAATTTAAATGTATCTCTGAAAATAAATTTACTTCTTTCAAGAGTTCCGAAAATATTTGATGCAGCTCTAAACTTTGTTCCTTTTACATTTTCAAATAATAATGCAGGTCCGCCTGCTTCATGCACACGCAAATGGATGGCAGCCATTTCTAAATATGGATCAACTTCTTCTTTGATTCGAACTAATTGCCCGTTCTTTTCTAAATCAATCAAACAAGCTTCTAAAGATGAATAACTCATTGTACAAATATCGTTTGAAATACAAAACGGAAATGCTTTGATTAATAATTAAACAGATTCTTTTAAAAAAAATGATAAATTTAATTATTCAAAAATAATTGCCATGAAAAAATGGATTACAATATTAGCTACAACCTTTACAATTCAATCGTTTGCACAACAAGACATAAAATTAGAGCAAGCAAAATTTAAACAAGGTGATAATGCCGAATGGAAAGAATTATCTACAAACGATAGTCAATGGGCTACCATCAAAACGGGTATGATATGGGAATTACAAGGATATCCTGATTATAATGGTTATGCATGGTATCGTTTTCATTTTTTTCTTCCATCATCTATTAAACAAAATTCTTTATGGAAAGATTCTCTTCGTGTTTTTTTAAATAAGGTTGATGATAATGATGAAACTTATATCAATGGCACTTTAATTGGTAAAACTGAAGGATGGAATATTACCAGAGAATATCATCTCGCTACTGCAAGTTCATTTCTAAAATGGGACGCAGATAATGTTTTGTGTGTTAGAGTTTTTGATAGCGGCGGTGGCGGTGGCATGTATGGTGGTAATATATTCATTAACATGATGGACATTATTGATAACATTACTGTAAATATGCAATTCAATGCAAAGCAATGTACTGCATCATTACATAATAAATCTTTTAAAAATATTGATGGAGAATTTATAACAACTGTTACAAATCCTGAAACAAATAAAGTATTGTCAACAATAAATAAAAAAGTTTCTTTAAAAGGCGGAGATACATATTTATCAAATATTCTTACAAATGTTACAGAACGATTATTAATATCTGCAACTTTTAAAGAAACTCAAACAAAGAAAACAATAACACTTACTAAAACAACTCCTTATATCTTAACGCCTTCTTCATCTGCATTTCCAAAAATCAATAGTGCTAAAGTATTTGGTGTTAGATCAGGCTCTCCTGTTTTATATAAGATTGCAGCAACCGGCGATAAACCTTTAAAATATTCTGTTGAAAATTTACCTAAAGGATTAAAGTTTGATGCAACAAATGGAATCATTACCGGTAAAATTGATGAACGTGGCGATTATTCAATGAAATTAATTGTGTCGAATGTAAAAGGAAAAACAGAAAAAAAATTCACCATTAAAGTCGGTGATGTTTTAGCACTAACGCCACCTATGGGCTGGAATAGTTGGAATTGCTGGGGTTTAAGCGTTAGCAGTGAAAAATTAAAATCAAGCGCACAAGCATTGATTGATAAAGGTTTAATAGATCATGGATGGACTTATATGAATATTGATGATGGATGGGAAGAACCAATAAGAGATGAAAAAGGAAATGTTATTCCAAATAAAAAATTCCCTGACATGAAAGCCTTAGGTGATTGGTTGCATGGTAAAGGATTAAAGTTTGGAATATATTCATCGCCAGGCCCAAAAACTTGTGGAGGTTATTTGGGTTCTTATCAACATGAAATAAATGATGCAAATTCTTATGCAAGTTGGGGAATAGATTATTTAAAATATGATTGGTGCAGTTATGAAGAAATAAATGGAAAAGATACAACGTTGGCTTCTTATCAAAAACCTTATGCTATCATGCGTGATGTATTGTTAAAACAAAAAAGAGATATTACTTTTAGTTTATGCCAATATGGAATGAAAAACGTTTGGGAATGGGGCGATAAAGTAAATGGTAACTGTTGGAGAACAACAGGTGATATTGAAGATACTTGGGAAAGCCTTAGTAGTATTGGTTTTAGTCAAACAGTTCAATATAAATATACTAAACCAGGAAGATGGAGTGATCCCGATATGTTGGTTGTTGGACAACTTGGTTGGGGTGAAAGTTTGCATGCAACAAAGCTTACACCTGATGAACAATATACGCATATAAGTTTGTGGTGTTTATTGTCTGCTCCACTTTTAATTGGTGGCGATATTAGTAAAATAGATGACTTTACATTGAATCTCTTAAGCAACGATGAAGTGATAGCTGTTGATCAAGATGTATTAGGTAAAGAAGCAAAACAAATTGTTGCTAATTCTATTTATCAAGTTTGGATGAAAGAATTGGAAGATGGTTCTCATGCAATTGGTATATTTAATCTTTCTAATAAATATCAAAATATTTCTGTTTCATGGAATGATATTGAATTGAAAAAATCAATTTCAAAAAAGGTTCATGATTTATGGCGACAAAAAAATTTAGGCAGCTTTAAAGATTCATTCACTTCAAATGTAGCACCACATGGTGTAACATTTATTAAAGTGAATGATTAAACAGCTATTGCAAAAGCGAAATATAATTTTTATCTTGTTACATTAATCAAACTATAAAACTATAAATTATGTTTAATCATGTATTATCCAACATCAATTGGCTGCATACGTTGGTTGCAGCTCTTGCTTACTTTGCATTAGGTGCAATTTGGTACAGTCCCGTTTTATTTTCACCTATTTGGGTAAAACTAAATAACATTGATGTAAATAAAGCCGATGCAAAGAAAGGCATCCCAACAATGTTTGCCATTAGTTTTATTTTAATGTTGATTACAACTTTTGGACTGGCAGTTTTAATGCAAATACTTCCCGCCATTGATGCAATTGGCGGAATTAAATTAGGATTATTACTTGGCGTTTGTTTTTCAAGCGCTTCAATAAGCATCAATTATTTATACACAAAAAAACCTATGATGTTGTATGTAATTGATTGCGTTTATCACATTATTGGTATTTCAATTGCAAGTGCCATATTGGCCGGATGGCATTAATTATTTTGCAAAATATATTTTAAAACCTTGAGTCTAATGGATTCAAGGTTTTATTTTTGTTGAATGACTAAACTAAGTGTAAACATAAATAAGTTGGCCACACTGCGTAATTCAAGAGGTGGCAATAATCCTGATGTAGTTAAAGCTGTTATTGATGCACAGCACTTTGGTGCAGATGGCATAACGGTTCATCCTCGTCCCGATGAAAGACATATTCGGTATGATGATGTTCGTGCAATAAAAAAAATTATCACTACCGAATTTAATATTGAAGGAAATTGTACTGAACAAAAATTTATTGATCTTGTTTTAGAAACAAAACCGCATCAAGTAACATTAGTACCCGATGTATTAAATCAATTAACCAGCGATCATGGATGGAACACTATTGAACATAAAGATTATTTAATAAACATTGTTACTGTTTTTAAAAATGCGGGAATACGTGTTTCACTTTTTGTTGATCCAATTATCGAAATGATTGAAGCCGCCGCTGCAACCGGAACTGATAGAATTGAATTATATACCGAAGGTTATGCAAAAGAATTTTCAATATCATCATTCGTTAATCGCCAATTGGCTATTACACCTTATGTTGCCGCTGCAACAAAAGCAAAAGAATTAGGTTTAGGTTTAAATGCAGGACATGATTTGGATTTAAATAATTTAAAATTCTTTAAACAAAATATTCCTTGGCTGGATGAAGTTAGTATTGGTCATGCATTGGTTTGCGATGCCATTTATTTAGGATTTGAAAATGCCATTCAGATGTATAAAAGGCAATTACAATAAAAAATGATCAAAACTAATATTTGCATTATTGGTGCCGGACCTGCAGGAGCAACAACATCATTGTTTCTTTCTAAAATGCAGATACCTCATGTAATCCTTGATGCTGCTGTATTTCCGCGTGATAAAGTTTGTGGCGATGGACTTGATTTAAAAGTAATGCGTGTATTAAATAATCTGGAGGAAGGTTTTGTTGAAAGAAATATTTTAACTAATAAAAACTTTACGCAAAGCAAATCTGTTCTCGTTCATATTGCTAAAAATAAAAAAGCATTATTAGAATACGTTCCAAAAAATAATCAATTCAATTACCCATATTTCTGTTTTAGTAAAAGAAAATACTTTGATAACTTTTTAGTAGAAAAAATAAATCCGGTTTATGCAACCTTTTTGCAAGGCACTAAAGTGGAAAAAATTATTGTTGATGAAAATGAAAGAAAAATATTCGCTAAAAAAAATGGTGAAGAAATTGAGATACAAACAAAATTAGTTGTGGGTGCTGACGGAGATCATTCTGTTGTATTAAAAAGTTTGGGCGAAAGAAAAATTGACAGAGCAAATTATGCAAGCGGATTAAGACAATATTGGAAAGACATCAGCAACATGCAACACAATCATTTAGAATTATATCTTCCTAAATCTTTACCACTCGCCTATTTATGGATATTTCCTTTACCAAATGGAGAAGCAAATGTTGGTTGTGGCTTGCAGAGTGCATTTATTTCAAAAAAAAATATCAATCTAAAAAATATTTTTAACGATATCATTACTAATGACCCGGTAATTAGTAATCGCTTCAAACATGCTACACCACTGGAAAAGTCGCAAGGTTGGGGATTGCCATTGGCATCATTAAAAAGAAAAACATTCGGCGATGGTTGGTTATTAACCGGAGATGCCGCTTCATTAATTTGTCCAACAACCGGCGAAGGCATTGGTCCTGCAATGATGAGCGGATATATTGCAGCACATTTTATTGAACGTGCTGTTAAAACAAATAATTTTTCTGAAACAACATTTAAAAATTATGATAGAGAAATTTATAAGCGTTTAAATGAAAGCATCAATACATACAATATCATTCAACATATTTCTCCTATGCTGTATAATTTTATTATCAATACAATAACACCGAATTCGTTGTGCAGACATTTTTTTAAAAAGAATGTTGTTAAATGGATTCAAACAGCTTACACAGAAAAAATTGAAGTTAATATTGATTAATAAAACGCAACAAGCATATAAAAATAAATTTCAAGTATCTTGCATCATCATTATGACAACATCAAAACCTTTAGTAGGCATTATCATGGGCAGCGACAGTGATCTTCCTGTAATGCAAGCTGCCACTGAAATTTTATTGCAATTCAATATTGCATTTGAATTAACAATAGTATCTGCACATCGCACACCGCAACGAATGATGGATTATGCAAGCAATGCTAAAGAGCGTGGATTAAAAGTAATTATTGCAGGAGCCGGTGGTGCTGCGCATTTACCGGGAATGGTTGCAAGCATGACTACTTTGCCTGTTATTGGTGTGCCAATAAAATCAAGCAATTCTATTGATGGTTGGGATTCTGTTCTCTCTATTTTACAAATGCCCAATGGTGTACCTGTTGCAACCGTTGCATTGAACGCTGCAAAAAATGCCGGCATATTAGCTGCAGAAATTATTGGTACTAATGATGAAAAAATTTCTGCCACTTTAAACATTTACAAACAAACATTAAATAGCGAAGTATTAAATAAAGTAGAAAAATTAAAAGAAGATTGGAAAAATGAGTTTGATGTTTAAACTAGAATGGCAAACAATCATTCATATACAATTACAATTGACAATAATAAATCTGAGAAAGAAGCTCTATCATTTCTTCTTTCATCTGAAAACAATTTTATTAATCCTGACAAAGAGAGCAGAAAAAAAATAATGAGTTTGCTCTCAATTGAAAAAAAATATTCTCGAGCTTTTGATTTAGTATTAATTCCTGGGCATACCAATCTTGAAAAAATTATACTTTTTGAAAAAATAGAAGATATAATATTGATAGAATTAAAGACTACAAAAAAGAAACTTGTTAATAATCCACATGGTTTCTTTTTTGGAGCAACTGAAAGTGAATTTAATTTAGCAACAAAACTTGGAGAAAAATACAAATTTTGTTTTGTTTCATTACATCCAGAATCAAAAGGATTTTCTCTTTTATCACTTAGAGAATTGAACAAAATCATAAAAAATAAAAGAGTACAATATCAAATTAATCTATAATAATCCATTATTAACAATCACACCAAATTCTTGCTCCAATCCTTTTGAGTTTTTATAAATTAACTGCAACCAATCTTTACCGTATTGTGCATAATAATTAGAAAAATTTTCTTGCCTTTCCTGTAAACTATTGTGAGGAAACAATTCTTGTTTCAGCTTTTTTATTTGTCTTTGCTCGGCCTCAAATTTCTTTTTTTCTGTTCGCAACATTTTCTTTTCCAATTCTATTAATCTTTTCAAAGCCTTAGCCTGCAAGGATTTGGTGTGCTCGGCTAAAGTGCTGTCAATCTCCGCAGCAATGTTTTGTATTTCTTGATATAAAATATTTGCTTCCGCAATTTCTTCAGTTAAATTTATTTGTTTATTTGT
>CAILAF010000290.1 GCA_903832075.1 uncultured Chitinophagaceae bacterium | reverse complement strand
TTGTTCTCATTGCTTTAAAAATTTAATTGTTTAAATTATACTGTTAATTTTGCGAGGTTGAAAACCCTGTTTCTCCCTTTCGCTCTGCTAAATTACAAAAAATAAAGCACATACACAATACTAAATACCTGTATATCAACACTATAAAATTATAAAATCAACATTCCACAATTAAAAAACAGACTTTGCACCCTCTTTTTATTCCCCTGCTCAAAAAAAAATCTTTTAATCATTTCAAATCAAAATTGAAAAATCGCTTTACCTGTCGCATCAAAACAAGCCAAAAAATCGGCAAAAGTGAAATAAGGTTAAAAAACAGACTATTCCCATAGAATTGGCAAAAAAAAAATTCAACTCTCTGACTATCAAAAACTAAAAGGATTTAAAGGGAAAGAATTTTCCCTTTTTCCGTCGTATGACCACGCATCGCCCTCGGGGAAAGTTCCACTTGGAGGTTGTTAATTCATGTAATATGCTTGAGCATTTACAAGTTTAAAGTTACAAATCACAAGAAATAAAACAATTCAAGGAAAAGAAAAGATAATGGCGCAAATCACACCATATACAGCACAGAAACCATTCAGAGCACATATAAACAGCGCAGAAAACTGCGCGCGCCCTCAAAAACTATCACACGCACGTGTGACCAATGACTTTTTAAGCACTTTTTTAACTTGTTGAAATGTGCGGACGCAGATTTCAAACGGCTGTCTTTTGTGTTATATGAAAAATTTACAGATAAACAGAGAAAGTCCTCAAAAATGATCACACCTGAGTGTGGCAATTTTATCTTCAGGCTTTCAATTAAATTGAAATGAATTGGTCAGAATTGATTTAAAATAAATTGGTGTTGAATTCAAACCGGATTGCGAAGAAATTTTAAAGTAATTGGATAGAATAAGAGAGAGATTGGATTTGTATTGTTGATACAGGGACGTATCAACAACCAACAAAGAATCATTACTCTTGCACACTTTTTATTCAAAAGCGTGCATGTGTAATGACTGTTTAGTATAAGCAAATGTGTAGACACATATTTGATACTGTTTAAATTGACTGATTAATACTCCCGGAGAATATAGCCATCCCTGGGCAGTACATGCGTTCCATCGGATAATATAAAGCCCTGTAGCTTTGATATGACGTTTCCGTTCCGATCAATCACATTTCTACAATGAACGTTCCTATGACCTTCAGATTTAGCATGAGTGTGTCTTTTGCCACAAAACATACAGCTGTCAGTCAGTTCTTCATCTTTCTTTCTCCATAAAATTGGAAACTTCTTTGAATCTAATATTTCATAATCTGCTTTCATAATTATATATTACGCCCAACATTAGATAAAATCAGGTGGGCGAATAACCTGATAGTATATCGGGCTATCGTAACCCAAATGTTTTTAAAAGAATTTGTGAATTATAATTGAAAAGTGAATTCTAATTGAAAATTATCAAAAAGAAATCTGTAAGAAAACTAATTACCAAACCAATAATCAAGCATTACTCTTGGATTCTTTTTATTTAAAAGATTCCATGTGTAATGACTTTTGACCACCTATTGAAAGGATAGAAGTTGAGTGCTAAACAGTAGAGTTGAAATGAAGCAAAGCGGAATAATCCAACCAATGTTTAGGGGAAGCGGGCTTCTATCTTTTCGAGTGGAAATTAATCTTCTAAATGGATCAATATACGCTAATTTTGTTCTGGTCGTCCTGAAATTTGTTTACTGATTTTGGACTGATATTTTGTTGTATTTTTTAGCTTGAAAATTGCACCCCACCCCACCTCACTTCATATAGGAGGCGGGGTGGGGTGGGGTGGATTTCAGTACGGCATTTCATCAGTATCTTCCTCATATTTAAGTGTGTAGATAGAATTCTTATCTTTAACTAAAATGTCAGCTTCAACACCTTTTTTTATCCTGTTTTCAGCAGCAGTATCCTTTATATTTAATCGTCTTTTAACCTCATTCTTTAACCCGGCATAAGTCATTTTTTCAACCGACATAAAAATAGATTCATACAAAATACGATTATTGTCATCCACAGAAGGAACGTAATCACATGCCACCGGCAATCCATTATTATCAATTCTAAAACTTAGTTTCTTAAACTCTAAGTTTCTGCAAAATTGAGGCGATACAGTCGTAATTTCATCCGCTTTGGTTACAAGCAATACACTTTCCGCTTTGCGTTGTAATTCACTCCCAACATGACCACGCATTTTCTCACT
>CAILAF010000289.1 GCA_903832075.1 uncultured Chitinophagaceae bacterium | reverse complement strand
GCTATATTGCGATTTTAAAAGCAATTCACATAACAGCACACAGTTTTAAAATCGCAATATAGCAAAACCGAAGGAAATTTCAATAGCTGATAACTAACTTTTATGTTAAGTAAATAAATTTGTTAACTCTAAATGTCAATATTTATTACGAAGAATCGAAAACAAAAAAGCTCTTCTTATTTAGAGGAGCTTTAAAATAAAATAATACTCAAAAAAAATTACGACTCTTTCCTTGTTTCCAATATTTCCTTAATAATGGCACAAGTTTTAAATTGGTCAGCACTATAAGCAAATACAAATAAAGCTTTCAAATTATCGGTGCTTTCCTCTTCTAACATTTCCTTTTGTTTTTTCTTGCTTAATCTATATAAAGTGGATGGTGTAGAATAAAATACTTTGCTCCAATTATTATCTTTTGCTGGGAGAAGCTTTTCATAAAGCTCTTCTAAAACTGTACTCATGAATCTTTTTTATGTTGAGCAAAAGTATCCTGCATTTTGTGACAAATAAATGACACTTATCATAAATGTATATTATGTGGATTACGTAAAAAAGCCTCTTTTAAAGAGGCTTAGTATACTGACTTAAGAAAACTATTTTAATACTTGTCGTGTAAAGCATCGAATTGTTTATACTTCGCATCAAAAGCATCATAGGCTTTTTGATCCTTCCCTTTTGCTTTATCTCTTTTGTATTGATAAATATTGGCGAGGAAATCAACTGTTTTGTTCAATACATTTTTTTCACTGTTGATTTTGTTTGCTTTATCTTTTAACACAGCAAAAGATTTTTCCATCCATTCTGATGAAACATCAATAGCATCCATAATATTTTTTTCCATATCAGCATTTGCTTTTTTCAGGCTATCAATAATAGGTTTATTTTTTATGTCAAAAGCTGCTCTCTTTTTAGGATCTTTCTCGTCTAATTTTTTTGTATTTAGTTCCTGCAATTGTCTAATGTTAGCACGAGTTCTATCATCATACTCACCAAATACGTTGTAATAAATTACGCCCACATTAAAGGCTGCTATTGCATTTTGTGGATTTTTTCCAAATGCTTTTTTAAATGCTTCAGCAGCTTTCTTTTGGTATGCTGCAATCTTTGTGCTATCCAAAGTTGCTTTATCGTTTTCTGATAAATGAGCAAAGCCGTCACCAAAACGTAAATATCCGTTCTCATCAAAATTGCCAGCTGCATCTTCTTTATCAAATAAAGCAGTCTTTTCAGCTAAAGAATAATTCTTGTTTATATAATCAATATCATAATCTTCCCAGCTTTCATCAGGGTATATTTTTTTTGCGACCTTGATGTATCTTTTTACTTCTGCTTCATTTTTACGATTGATATTAATTGTAATTACAAATCTATATACTGTTTCAAAATCTTTTCCACCAACAGCGCTATCAGTTAATCTTGAAAAATATGCATAAGCCTCATCAGTCTTATTTGCATTTTGATAAGCAATACCGGTATATAAAATACTGGTAGTATCCATTGATGCAGTAGAAGAAGCCCATTTGTTTTTATAAAAATCATCGCTGTAAACAACCGCCATTTTAAAGTAATATGCTGAGGTATCCCAATTCTTGGCTTGATATGTTTTGACACCTAAAGAAAAAGCAGTTTGATAAATATCAAATGGAATATCGCGAAGATTATTTTTATTCAACAAATCCATGTTTGGTTCTAGTTGTAAATATTTTTGATATGCTTCATTAGCGCTTACTTCTATATTTGGATATTTGCTACGCGTTTTTTCGTTCTTAAACAATAAGGAGTAGACTTTTGCTTTCCAAAGCCACACTTCTGCTTTACCCTGAAATTTAGGATCTGAAGCTATTTTATCAATTTCAATTTTTGCATTTTCTTCCTGACCTGGGATGAAAATAAATTTCTTAAGGTCATCAAATTTTTGTGCGGTAGTTGTTACAACAACTACATAACATACAGCAAGCATTAAGATTCTTTTCATAAAATCTTTTTTATTAGGTTTTAGTTTTAAATTATTATTCCGGTTTATTTTGTTCTGTTTCTTGGGTATCAGTTGTTTCAGTTGATGAACTATTCTCTACTATCTCACTTGCAATGATATTTTCTTGGTCAACAATTTCTTCTTGCTCTTCTATTTTAGAAATTGCAGCAATTGCATCTCCATCATCTAATCTAATCAATATCACACCTTGTGTAGCTCTACCTGATTCTTTGATATTGCCAACAGATGTACGTAAAGTAATTCCAGACATGCAAGTTATTATTAAATCTTCTTTCTCTGAAACATCTAATATGCCAACTAATCTTCCTGTTTTTTCAGTAACATTAATTGTCTTCACTCCTTTTCCTCCACGATTCGTAATTCTATATTCATCAACATCTGTTCTTTTTCCATAACCTTTCTCACTAACTACTAAAACAGTTCTTGCATTATCTTCTTTACGAACACATATCATTCCAATCACTTCATCTTTATCATCTTCAACTTCAATACCTGCAACACCAATGGCACCGCGGCCTGTAGGACGAACTTTTTCTTCAGGAAAACGAATAGCACGTCCACTTTTTACTGCCATCATGATTTGATTATTACCATCAGTCATTTTTGCTTCAAGTAATTCATCTCCTTCATTAATTGTAATGGCATTTATTCCATTTGCACGTGGACGAGAGAATCCTTCTAATGAAGTTTTCTTGATAATTCCTTTCTTGGTACAAAGAATGATATAATGATTTTGAATAAATTCCTGATCTTCTAAATTCTTTACATCAATGATGGCTCTTACTTTATCATCAGTTGGAATTTGTATTAAATTTTGAATCGCTCTTCCTTTACTTTGTTTTTCTCCTTCCGGAATTTCATACACTTTCAACCAATAACATCTTCCTTTCTCTGTAAAGAACATCATTGTATCGTGTGTAGATGCCACAAATAAATGTTCAACAAAATCTTCTTCTCTTGTTTTAGAACCAACAGCTCCTCTTCCACCTCTGCGTTGTTGACGATATTCTGTTGCCGTTGTGCGTTTAATATATCCTAAATGAGAAATGGTAATTACAACATCTTCTTCTTTAATGAAATCAAGCATGTTCATTTCATCTGCTAAAAATTGAATTTCACTTTTTCTTTCATTACCGAATTTTTCTTTCACTTCAATTAATTCATTCTTTATCATTTCATAACGCAAATGTTCGTTTGCTAACAATTCGGTTAGGAATGCAATGGTCATCATCAATTGTTCATATTCTTCTTTAATCTTCTCGCGTTCCATTCCTGTCAATCGTTGCAAACGCATTTCCAGTATGGATTTGGCTTGAATTTCATCTAATCCCCATCCAGCTTTCATTAAATTATCTTTTGCTAGATCAGGCGTTGCAGAACCGCGAATTAATTTAATTACTTCATCTAAATGATCCAAAGCAATTAAATAGCCATTTAATATATGTGCACGTTCTTGCGTTTTGCGTAAATCGAATTTTGCACGACGAATAACTACTTCCATTCTAAACTCAACAAACTCGCTAATTAAATCTCTAAGATTTAAAATTTTCGGACGTCCTTTAGTTAAAGCAACATTGTTAATTCCATAACTTGTTTGCAGTTCTGTGAATTTGTATAATTGATTGATAATGACATTGGCAACCGCATCTCGTTTTAGATCAACGACTATCCTTGTACCTTCGCGTTTATTACTTTCATTATTTACATGAGCGATGCCTTCAATTGTTTTATCGTTTACCAATTGACCAATCTTATCAGTTAATGAATCTAATCCAACTTGATAAGGTACTTCTGTAATTACAATTTGTTCTCTTCCGCTTGCTTTAGTATCTACTTGACATTTACCGCGAACAACAACTCTTCCTCTTCCTGTTAACATACCTTGCTTCACACCTTCCATTCCATAAATAATTCCACCGGTAGGAAAATCAGGTGCTTTCACATATTGCATTAATTCTTCAGCCGTAATTTCTTTGTTTGCTATGTATGCAATACAACCATCAACTACTTCGCCTAAATTATGAGGCATCATATTCGTTGCCATACCAACAGCTATACCACTTGAACCATTTACTAATAATTGAGGAACTCTTGTTGGTAAAACAGTTGGTTCTTCTAAACTATCATCAAAGTTTGGTTGAAAATCTACTGTTTCTTTTTCAATATCTTCCAACATTGCTTCTGCAAAACGATGTAATCTAACTTCAGTGTAACGCATTGCTGCAGGTGGATCTCCATCTTGTGTACCAAAATTACCTTGGCTATCAACTAATATATGCCGCATGGTAAATTCTTGCGCCATACGAACCAATGTATCATAAATGGATGCATCTCCATGCGGATGAAATTTACCCATTACTTCACCCACAATACGTGCAGATTTTTTATAAGGTCTATTGCTGTTATTACCTAATTCTTTCATGCCGAATAATACACGGCGATGAACAGGTTTAAATCCATCACGCACATCAGGTAACGCACGACCAACAATAACTGACATTGAATAATCAATGTAAGCAGTCTTCATTTGTTCTTCAATATTTACCTGTATAATGCGGTCTGTATCGCTTGTTTGTTCGGGTAATAAATTCTCTTCCATGAATCGTATTTACGCAGTTTTAATTATAATTTTTAAGATTTTTTTTATAGGTCTGCGAAGATAACTTTTTAGCATGGTAAAAACATGTAAAATATCAGTTTTTTAAAGGCTTTTATCCACATTTGTGGATGCTATATTTTCTATAAAATCTTAATATAAATTTGACATTTTATAAAAGAAAAATCGCTGATTATTTTAAAAGCAGTAGTTTTCAATTCTATTTATTATTAAGCCGATTCTAAAGCTATTATGAAACATATCCTTTTATTTGGCGCAGGCAAATCTGCCACAGTTTTGATTGATTATTTAAAAAAAATATCAAACATACATAAATGGGAAGTTACAGTTGCGGATAATGATTTATTATTGGTTCAATCTAAAGTTGGAGAACATCATTTTGTAAAATCATTGCAAATAAATATTGAAGATGAATTAAAAAGAAAAACATTAGTTCAATCTGCAGATATAGTTATTTCCATGTTACCTCCTACTCTTCATTATTTGATAGCATTGGATTGTATTGAATATAAGAAACATTTACT
>CAILAF010000288.1 GCA_903832075.1 uncultured Chitinophagaceae bacterium | reverse complement strand
CTTTAACTAATTCATATGCCAGAAATGAAAAAAGTATTTATCAAAAATGATTAAATCTCTTTTCAACTATATTTATATGAAAAAGAAATTGATCCATATTATCACAATAGCAGCTATCATAAGTTCATGCACAAAAATTGCAGATAGCATTCCCAATACTTCAATCAATACAACAATTTCTAACAGAGTTACATTAGCCGAAAATATTGGAACACCATTTCAAGGAACAAATGTTGCATCGAATATTAATCCTCTGAATCCTGGTCTAGCACCATTAATTATTTTTCATCCAAATACTATATCAGGTAATGAAGTTCTTATGATTGATAATGGTTTACTTAATTCAAATACACCAATAGCTGCATTCAAATTTATTTCTGTAAACCTTGATAATAATTCATATAAAATCATCACAATAAAAAATCCATCAACCGGTGCAGTTGTAACAAATTCTTTAGGAAGAATATCAACTTATACTTTTGGAATGAATAAAAAATTATACGTTGCTACTGAAGGAAGTTATGGTGGTGGCGGGCATTTGATTGAATATGATCCAAACACACAATCTGCAATTGATTTAGGCAAACCATTTTATTTAAATGGATCTTATTTGGATATTTATTCTTTAAGTGTAGGAATTGACAATGCTTTGTATGGTGGTTCTTTTGGAGGCTCCGGTCAAGTATTGACATTCAGATATAGTTATGATAATAAATTTTATCTTGATAAAGCTTCATTAAATAATGAATCAAGATATGTTGATTATATCAGTGGTGATAGCAGATATACTTATGCATCTTGCGGAGAAAATAATTGGTATTTATATGCGATTGACAGAACAAACGGACAAAAAAAATTAATTTTATCAAGTATGGGTTCTACTCCCAGAATTACAATTAATACATTTACCAATGCGCCTGATGCACAAATCAGCAATACACATTATTCATTACTAAATGGAACAGCTGTTTCCTTGGGAGCAAACAACAGGCCAACCACTAACCAATTATATTATTCACCTTATACATTAGCCAAAGCACAACAATTTAATATTTCATGGAATAGTTTGAACAAAAAATTATATTTCACTAATAACAATGTTCAAAGTTATATTACCATTCCTGATGTGATTAGTGATATCTATCCAACAGGATCCGGTTCTTGGTTTAATAATCAATTGTATCTATCAACTTATTTACATCCATTAATTGGAATGTATAATGATAATGCAAAATGGAATATTTTGGGGAATGCAGGAATAGATATTTATAGTGTTGCCGGTGGAAATACAATGACAGTTAACGCAGATAAATTATTTATTGGAGGTTACCCAAAAGGAAATTTGTTTCAATTCAGTACGAAACAAGCTTGGACATTTGATGGTGCAAATATTAGCAATTATTCTACAGAAGTTTTACAAAATCAAACCAATCCAAAACTGATTGCAGCCGTGCAAAATGCAGATGCAGCAGGGATTAGCGGACCAATGTTTATTTCAAGCATTGCATCTACAAGAAATAATTTTATCGTTGCAAGCGGAGATAATGATAGAATTACTGCCAGTTCAGGAAGAGCATTGGCTATCAGTTCAATTAATAATAGCAACTACAAAAATTTTAGTACCATAGAATTTAATCAATACCAATTTGCAAGTATGTGTTTGAGTGGTGATAGTATTAATGCATATATAGCAGCTTACTCAAACACTGGAAATACAAGTAAAATTTATACATACAATCCTGCATCAAATAATATAGTAACCAATAAAACATTCCCAAATAATACACCTGGTCAAATCATTTTATTTGATAACAATACAATTGCCGGTACATATAATGATCTACTTTATTTATTTGATATTAACGCCGGAAAAATTATTTGGCAACAAGCTTTAGGCGGTGGTCAAACAATATTTTCTATCACAAAAGCACCGGATAATACCATTTGCGTGATTCATATGTATTTATTGGCAACTCATTTTAAAATATTATCATTCACAATAAATAAAAATGCATCTGGCTTAATATCAGCAACCAGCAAAAGTTTAGGAGAAGTAACTGATGAAGATGGAGATGAAAATACAAAACCAATCAACTTGATTTTTGGAAATTCTTCAACGCAAGCAAATGCATTTGATTTATATATAAGCGGATTAAAATCTGTGTACCGAATAAAATCTGTTATCAAAAAATAAAACCCATCTAATCCAATTGAAAAGCAATAAACTTCCATTCTATGAAAATATTAATTGCCGATGATCACAAAATATTGAGAAATATTTTGATAAAAATTGTAAAAGAAAATTTTATTACTGCCGAAATAGAAGAAGCTACGAATGGAAATGAATTAGTTGAAAAAGTAAGCATGAAAAATGATTGGGATATGATTATCTCGGACAATTCAATGCCAGGATTAACGGGCATTCAAGCAGCAAGAGAAATAGAAAAGATAAATGAAAATATTCCAATCATATTAATTAGTGCTTATCCTATTTATGCTCAAAAGTATTCTTCACCTTTACCAAAAAATATTGTATGCTTTATTGAGAAAGATCAACTAATCGATAAAATCTCTTTTGTTATAGATGCCTTACTTGAAAAGGATAATAATTGTATAAAATATTGCGAAAATAAAAATCGAAAGAAAGCTGTTTTTCCACTATTAATTGCTTGCTGAAATTGCATAGAATTTTTTGTAGTAATAACGACTACAAATAATAAATCTGCTACTACAAATCTTTCACAGATTAGACTAATATTCTATTTCTTAAGCCAATCTAATTTTACATCAGAAATAAAAATCGAACCGTTTTAAAAAATCTGATACCCAAAATCCTACAATTTAAAAATGATTTTTATGAAAATATTGATTGCTGAAGACAACATTTTTATCAGGGTTGCAATTAAAAAAGTTCTTCAAAAAAATTATCCTGAAGTAGAACTTGAAGAAACAATAAATGGACCTGATCTTTTAGTAAAAGCTTTGAAAAAAGATAGCCATTGGGATTTAATAATTGCCAATATTGAAAGTGCAGATTTAGCAGGAATTGAAGTAACGGAAAACTTACAAAAAATTCAGCATCCACATATTCTAATAACAAGTGCTGTTGAAAAAGATAGTTATGCAAAATTTTCTTTTCTAAATAATATTTCCGGCTATGTTTTAAATAATCATATTCATGACGAATTACCAAAAGCAGTTTCTACTATCATGCACGGCAATCAATATTTCTCAGGCAATGTAAAATTAATGGACGCCTATCAACTTAATGAGCAACTATCTATTGCCAGTTAATAAAAAATAAAGTTTGAAGTAAAACCAAAAATCAAATTCACTTTACTTCAAACTATTTAGATATAACCAACAAAAGAAATAACAATGGGGAAAATTTCTTGAATACAGGGCTACCAACCCGCGATTAATATCCAATGTCCAACAGGGTCACAAAATTGGTATTAAGTTTTATGAAAGTGATCCGAATTGTAACCATCAGATATTCGATTTGTTTAAGCTTAAAAATTTAAACACTTCAACAAATTAACCTGATGAAAACAAACCCAAGAGGCCTTCTTTGTGAAGGTCTCTAAATTTGTTTGAAAGAATTTATACGAAAAATTTTAACAGGTTTGTGAACCTAATTATTACGCAACTTTTGTTTTTCTTCTTTTCATTTCTTTCCTAATTAATTTTAATTCCCTTCCTGTTTGTCCATTAATGCTATTGTTTTCTTTTGCTCTGCGCATTAAATAAGGAATTACTTCTCTAATAGGACCAAATGGTAAATACTTACTCACATTGCATCCTGCACTAGCTAAATTAAAAGTAACATTATCACTCATGCCAAATAATTGAGAAAAATGTACATGAGGATGATTAAGTGGTAACGCTTTTTTGTCTAAAATATCTACAGCTAATAAATTACTTTCTTCATTATGTGAAGCAATAACAACTGAAATGTTTTTAATATTCTCGATACAAAAACCAATAGCAGCATTAAAATCTTTATCTGTACTTGCTTTATCAATCTGAATAGGTGAAGGGTAATTGTATTGAACAGCTCTTGCTCTTTCTTTTTCCATATATGCACCACGAACTAATTTCATTCCTAAAATAAAATTTTGCTGTTGCGCAATCTGATGAGATATTTTCAAAAAATGTAACCGATCATGCCGATATAATTGAATAGTATTGTATACAATTGCTTTCTCTTTATTGAATACTTCCATCAACTCCATTGTTAAACGATCTAAAGGATCTTGAATCCAACTTTCTTCCGCATCAATTGATACACCAATGTTTTTATCTGCAGCTACTTCGCAAATTCTGTATAATCTATCTTTAACTCTCTCCCACTCATTCATTTCTTCCTCATGATCATGTATACCACTACGCAAACGTGGTGCATCATTTAAAGTTTGTAATAATCCAAAACGTGCTAAGCCGGTAAGTTTGATACTAATAAATGGAATATTCTTTTGTGTTGCTGCATATTCAATTACTTTAATAAATTGTTCTGTTGATTGTTCAAAATTTTCTTCACCATCTTTTCCTTCAACAGCATAATCTAATATAACTTGTACATTATATTCATCCAGCATTTTACAAACTTGCGCTGTTTCTTCTAAAGTTTCTCCACCAACAAATTGCTGAAAAATTGTATTACGAATAATTCCATGAACAGGCAAACCTGTCTTCATCAAAAATGGAGTTAATCTGGTACCAATCGGAACAAACAATGGATAATCCATTGTACTGAATAAAAATTTAGCTTTCTTCAATTGCTTATCAGATTTGTAAGCAAAGGCATTTTCTGTATTGTCGAAGGAGATATTCATATGCTAACGCTTGTTCGCTGTGCGAATATCGTATTCACTTATTAAAATAAAAAATAACAGTTATGCAGCGTTGTGAATTACTGTGTTGTCGCAGAACTTTTTTCCAATAACAATAAAAGTCAACCGCTTACTTACAATCTTTGGTATGTTTGAAAAGTAATTCTGATATTCGTTTCATGAAAATAAAAAACATAGAAATTTATAAGTATTCCATTCCAATGGAACCATTTACCATTGCTACAGGCACTATGCATTTTGCACAAAATTTATTTATCAGAATCCATACAGATAGCAGTATAACAGGCGTGGGCGAATGTTCTGCATTTCCAATGATTGCCGGCGAAACTCAAAATACTTGTTATGAATTAGCAAAAGATTTCGCTCAACTATGGAAAGGAAAAGATGCATTGAATATTGAAGAAAGACTAAATGAATTGCATTTATTTATTGCAGGTAATTATACGGCCAAAAGTGCTTTTGATATGGCATTATACGATATTGCGGCAAAGCATGCACAACAACCTTTATATAAATTTCTTGGCGGAAAGATAAAAGATATTGAAAGTGATTTGACAATTGGAATTGATACACCGGAAACAATGGCGACAACGGCAATAGATTTTGTATCAAAAGGTGTGAATATGATAAAAGTGAAATTGGGAAAAAATGCTAAACAAGATGTTGAAAGAATTAAACAAATAAGAGAATCCATCGGCAATAAAACCATTTTACGCATTGATGCAAACCAAGGATGGAGTTATGAAGAAGCTGTATTTGCATTAACTGAATTAGGTAAATATAATATTCAGTTTTGCGAACAACCTATGCGCAAATACAACGATGAATTATTACCGCAATTAGTCAGAATCTCTCCTATTCCAATCATGGCAGATGAAAGTGTGTTCACACATTACGATGCAGAAAGAATTATTCGTAATCATGCGGCAACTTATATCAATATAAAATTTGCAAAAAGCGGTGGCATTCACGAAGCAATAAAAATTAATCGCGCAGCAGAACAAAATAATATGTCGTGCATGATTGGCAGTATGTTAGAAAGCAGATTAGCATTAACCGCCAATGTACATTTTGCCATGTCATGTGATAATATTAAATTTTACGATTTAGATACTTGCTTACTTGGACATAAAGAAGATCCAGTTATTGGTGGTGCAACTTATAAAGGAATGCATTTACAATTAAGCGATACCATTGGTATTGGCGCTGATGTTGATAATAATTATTTGAAGAAATTGGAACATATTGTTATCTAATCGTCATTTCAAAATCACTCTGTTTTTAATAGTTTACCTTTACTACTCTAATTAAATTTTATGGATCCAAAGAAAGCAAGTGAAAGTTTTACAACCATGAACGAAATTGTTTTACCCAATGATACAAATGGTTTCGGTAATTTAATGGGTGGTCGTTTAATGTATTGGATGGATATTGCCGCCAGCATGGCTGCTATGAAACATTGCAATGCACCTTGCATGACTGCAAGTGTAGATAATTTAAGTTTTAAGAATCCCATCAAACTTGGAAATATTGTTCATATTGAAGCAAAAGTTTCAAGAGCATTTACAACTTCAATGGAAATTTATTTAAAAGTTTGGGGAGAAGATACTTTACATCAATATCAATACGAAATCAATGAAGCTTATTTTACTTTTGTTGCATTAGATCCAAATCGTAAACCAAGACCTGTTCCTGCAGTTATTCCGGAAACCGATGAAGAGAATAAATTATTTGAAGGCGCTTTAAGAAGAAGACAATTGCGTTTAATACTTGGCGGAAAATTAAAACCGGATGATGCGAATGAATTGAAATCTTTATTTGTAAAGTGATTAAAAGAATTAAACTATTTATCCAAAGCAGTCATTAAATGATGTTTCCCTTTCATCATAAATCGTTTGCTTTGTTCAATAGCATCCATTACTTGTTCTAATATTTCTTCAGCAGTTAAATCATAATCAATCATCATCGGTTCTTTAAAACGAATACTCAATAACGATCCTTTCTTTTTAAAAGTCAATCCTTTCTTTCCAAATGCACGCCAGAACCCATTAATAACAACAGGTATTACAACAGGTTGATTGTTCTTAATAATATAACCTGTTCCTTTTCTTCCGGGTGCAAAAGGTTTTGTTGTGCCTTGCGGAAAAGTAATAACCCAACTTTTATTTAATGCATTATCAATTTTTCTTGTGTCTGATGGATCTAATCCTCTTCTCACTTCTTTTCCTTCTGCACGCCATGTTCGCTTAACTGTTAATGCACCTGCTAATTTAAAAAAACGACTGATAAAACTTCCGTTCATCGTTTCTTCTGCAGCAACAAAATATAAATTGGTAAAAGGATTGATCAAATAATAAGGAATACCCAATTTATTTTTCTTGCGCCATTTTACAGAACATAAAATATGAATGAAAGCAATTACATCCGCAAAATAAGTTTGATGATTACTTACCAATAAAACATTTTTTTTGGGGAGATTTCGCAAATGCTCTGTGCCTTCAATCTTTATTTTGTTGATTAATGCAATACCAGGATAAGTCATTACACCAACAATGCCATATACAAAGGAGCGCACAATACGAATATGTTTTAGTCTCTCGGCTAAATTCATTTTTCAGTTGGTTTTGGCAAACAATGAAACACAATATAAAGAAAGTAAATGAATTAAAGAATATACAGCTGATTGGGTTTCGAATAATACATTTGCAGCTTTAAATGTTAGCATGCAATTGAACACAGTAATATTTGATATGGATGGTTTATTAATAGATAGTGAACCATTATGGGCTGAAGCAGCAGATGAAATTTTAAAAGATTATCAGGTAAGTTTAACCAAACAACAATATATTGAAACAACCGGATTAAGAACAAAAGAATTTTTATTGCATTGGTTTAATTATTTTAAGATTGATGAAAAAGAAATTCCATCTGCAGAAAAAAAGATTGTAGAATTAGTGTTAGATAAAGTTGCGCATCACGGCAAAGTATTGCCGGGCGTACATTACATCATTGATTTTTTTCGTGAAAGAAATTTTAAGATTGGAGTTGCATCTTCATCGCCGCAAGAATTGATTGATTTGGTTGCTGACATT
>CAILAF010000287.1 GCA_903832075.1 uncultured Chitinophagaceae bacterium | reverse complement strand
TAATATTTATCAATAATTGTTGTTAAAAATTTTTCAATTGATTTTCTAATTGCAGTTGCCGATGCCTGATGATTATTCACCATCACAGAAAAAATAAATTGCTTGCCTTTATTAGTAATAACATAACCGCTTAATGCAAGGTTGTTGCTTATTGTTCCTGTTTTTGCATAAATTTTTCCTGCATAATTTTTATATAAACCTTTTAATGTGCCGTCATCACCAGTTGGAAGTATTGTTGTAATTCTTTTCCAATCAAATTCATTTTTCATTTTTTCTAAAACAAAAACAAAATCTTGTGGAGAAATTAAATTGTATCTGCTTAATCCGCTGCCATCAACCCATTTGGGCTTTTGAGGCATATCCTTATAATCTGATTTCAATAGATCATCAATAATTTTTGCATCACTCATCATTCCTAATTTTTCATTACTCACCATTAATAAAGTTTGTTCTGCAAAAAAATTATCGCTGCGATGCATGGTTATTTTTAAAAGAGAATCTGTTGGTTGAGAATGAATGATGTTGGGCAATAAATAAGAAGTATCTATCCAAACATTATATGCAAAGCTTTTATGTAAAGTATCTTCTAGTAATGCATACATAAATTTATCAGCCAGACTCTTTATATGCTTCAAATCATTCTTGAACAAAATTGGTAGTATATCGGTTTTGAATGGTATTTCAACCGAAGTAAACTTAGCTGTTGAGGAATTTGTTCGAAATATGTTAGATTCAAAATTTCTTTTTACACTTAGTTTATTTGTTCCTTTATATGATCTTCTTTGATTATCTTTCTTTATCCAACCATAATCATCATCATACAAAAATTTAGGTGAAACAGAAATCGTATCATCGTGTAAAGAAAATTTTGCGACGTTACCATAAATAGGAAACTCGC
The DNA here is from genome assembly GCA_903832075.1 of uncultured Chitinophagaceae bacterium. GTDB lineage: Bacteria > Bacteroidota > Bacteroidia > Chitinophagales > Chitinophagaceae > CAILAF01. The sequence continues at coordinate 2,596 of CAILAF010000287.1, read as the reverse complement.
TTCTTTCGGCCATATAATCAGCATCATAATCATTCCACGCCCAACCATTTCCTAAGGCTGATTCTCGCCATTTTGGTGGAGTGATACTTATATAATTTTTGCTATCATTTAAAAAATTATATACGGGCTGATTCGTAAAATCAGGATGTAAAAAAGTTGGATCACCAGTTCCTTGAATATTTATTCTGCCATTTTTATCGACTTCATATCTCAATCCTACCAAACTATCTCCTAAATATTTCATAGCTGCATAACACATCAGCAGTTTTGTATTACTTGCAGGAATAAAATATTTATCGCCTTGATAATTGTACACATATTTTTTTTCACTGGCATCGTACAAACTAATGCCCACATGCGCCTGCGCAAGATTGCTGTCATTCAATATATCTGCTTTGGCTATTTTTCCTATTTGTTTATTTACAGAACAAGAACTAAGCAATAAGCAAAAGGCAAAAAGCCATACAATATTTTTTTTCATAAAAATTAATTTAAAATTTTCTTCCGTTCATCACAAAACCAACATGGTTAGTATCTAATTCTTAATTTCATTATCCTAAAAAATTACTGCGATGAAAGTACAACATCATTTACTAATTGCTTTTGTTTTATTGAGCAATGTTGCCATAGCAACGAATGGAGATAAACCAATTAAAAAATCTCCTCCCGAAAAAAAGAAATATATTGATAAAGCCAATATGGATTTATCTTATAAACCCGGCGATAATTTTTATTTGTATGCCAATGGCACATGGGTAAAAAATAATCCGGTGCCAGCTTCCAGAACACGTTGGGGAAGTTTTGATGAATTGCGTCAGGAAAGTTCTAAGCGTTTGCAAACATTATTGGATGATGCAATGAAAGCACCAAACCGCGATCGCAAAACACAGATCATTGGTGATTTTTATAAAAGCGGAATGGATAGTGTTGCTATTGAAGCAAAAGGTTATCAACCTATCAAAGCAGATTTAGAAAGATTGAATTCTGTTTCAAGTGTTGCCGATATTATTCATGAAGTAGTTAATCTTCGCGTGAATGGTTTAGGTAGTCCGTTATTTGGAATGAATGTTGGACCTGATAGAAAAAATGTAATGGTTTATATTCCATCAATTGGTCAAGGCGGAACAACTTTACCCGACAGAGATTATTATTTAAAAGATGATAATCGCAGTGTAAAAATTCGTGATGCTTATAAAGTGCATTTACAAAAAATGTTTTCATTAGTTGGTGAAGATGCAACAACTGCTGCTGCAAGTGCTGCACGTGTTTTAAAAATCGAAACTGCATTGGCAGCTGCACAAATGAGTAGAATTGAAATGCGTGACCCGAATAAAACCTATCACAAATTTGCAGTGAAAGATTTAAGTGTAACTACTTCAAACATAAACTGGGCTTCAGTTTTAAATGAAGCAAAAATTAAAGGTGCCGATAGCGTATTGGCTGGCAATCCTGATTTTTTAAAGAAAGTAAATGGTATGTTAACTGAATTTTCTTTAAACGATTGGAGAAGTTATTTGCGTTGGAATTTAATTAGAAGCGCAGCGCCATATTTAAGTCATGATTTTGTTGATGCTGATTTTGAATTTAATAAAGTTCAAACCGGACAAAAAGTTCCAACTCCTCGTTGGGAAAGAATGAGTAGTTTAATTGATAGAATGTTGGGTGATTTGATTGGACAGATTTATGTAGAAAAATATTTTAAACCCGAAGCAAAAGAATATATGTTGAATTTGGTAAACAACATGCAAACAACTTTTGGCGAAAGAATTAAACGTTTAGATTGGATGAGTGATGTTACTAAACAAAAAGCTTTGGAAAAATTAAATGCCATCGTTAAAAAAATTGCATACCCTGATAAATGGAGAACGTATGATGGCATTGAGGCAACTGATGATAATTTTTATAAGAATGTAAAAAGTTGCAGTGTTTGGTTTTACAATTTTAATGTAAACAAAATGGGCAAACCCGTTGACAGAACTGAAATGGGAATGACACCACCAACTATTAATGCATCTTATAATCCATCAAGTAATGATATTACTTTTCCTGCAGGCATTTTGCAATTTCCATTCTTCGATTTTGGTGCAGATGATGCAGTGAATTATGGTGGTATTGCTGCAGTAATTGGTCATGAAATGACACATGGTTTTGATGATCAAGGAAGACAATTTGATGCAGTTGGAAATTTAAAAGATTGGTGGACAAAAGAAGATGCAGATAAATTTGTTGCTAAAGCAAATGAAGTTGTTAAACAATATGATGCTTTAACTGTGCAAGATTCTATTCATGTGCAAGGCAAATTAACATTGGGAGAAAACTTAGCAGACTTAGGCGGATTAAACATTGCGTATGAAGCATTCTCCAAAACAAAACAATTTAAAGAAGGAAAAAAGATTGATGGTTTTACACCACAACAACGTTTCTTTTTAAGCTGGGCACAGGTTTGGAGAAATAATACATTACCTGATACAGAAGCGCAATTAATTAAAACAGATCCGCATTCTCCGGGCAGTCATCGTGCAAATGCACCAATTACAAATATTGATGCATGGTATGCAGCATTTAATATTCAACCGGGAGATAAAATGTATAAAGC
>CAILAF010000286.1 GCA_903832075.1 uncultured Chitinophagaceae bacterium | reverse complement strand
GAGTATGAGAAAATAGTGGTGGAATAATCATTATATCGGGGATGTGAATATATACGGAACACTAACCAAACGAAATAGCAAAAAACAGAGAAAATGGAATTACAACTTATTCAAAGCAAAATTTATACAATAAGGGGCTATAAAGTTATGATTGACTTTGATTTAGCCGAAATGTATGGCATTGAAACGAGAGTACTAAAGCAAGCCGTAAGGCGCAATATTGACCGTTTCGAAGGCGATGACTTTATGTTTGAACTTACCCCCGATGAAGTACAGGAGTTTTCAAGATCACAATTTGTGACCTTGAACAGAGGTAGAGGATCTAATGTGAAGTATGCACCTTTTGCATTTACCGAATTAGGAGTAGCGATGCTCAGTAGTGTGTTGAACTCTAAAATAGCCATAGAGATAAACAGAGGCATTATGCGAGCTTTTGTTACTGTGCGTCAATTAATGCTTAATCCACCAATTAACAGTGCAGCAGAGCTACAAACAGAAATAAAAGAACTCAAAAAGTACATGGATGAAGTATTAACCGACCAGAACGAGATAAACGAAGATACACGCACCCAACTTGAACTTATCAACCAAACATTGGCAGAAATGCAAACAAACAATAATGCAACGAATAAACCTCGCCGACGGATAGGGTATATTTTAGATAATGAAGAAACAACAAATTAAAAAAAATTGGACAAATACTTTATAATCAAAAATGCTCATGGGAAAAAAATATGATGTTACGTTATCATTTGCGGGAGAAGACAGAGAATATGTCGACAAAGTTGCAAATTTTTTAAAAGAAAATGGCGTTTGAGGAATCAGGAGAAAAAGCAAATACTCAAAATATCCAGTTTCCCCAATTTCCCCACTTTCCGAGTTTATATAGAAATAATTAAACAAACTTTTAAAAAAGATTTCATAAAACACAATTTAATTACAAGCAATAACTACTAAATAAAAAAAAATATTACTTTTACATCATTGAAATCACAAAAAAGTACCAAATGTCAATCTATAAGATAGATGAAAATGTAATAAAGAGCATTGCAAAGGGTGAAGAAAAAGCCTTTGCGTTGCTTTATGATTGTTACTACACCTATCTGAATACAGTTGCATTATATTATATCTTCAACAGAGATGTTGCTAACGAGATAGTGAATGATGTATTCATAAATGTTTGGCATAAACGGAGTACATTAACCTACCCTATTCACTTTTACCTTGTTCAATCTGTAAAAAATGGTTGTTTGAACCATATCCGTTCACAACGTACAAATGAACGAGTATTAAACGAACATAAAAAACAGTTACTAGATTTTCAGGAAGAATACATTTTGTCAAATCCAACTCCTTTACAATATGTAGAGACACAAGAAATTGAAAAGGAAGTGCGAAATGCAATAGCTCAACTACCTGAAAAGTGCAGAATTATTTTTGAACAATACCTGTTCAATGGAAAATTACCCAATGAAATAGCCGAAGAGCTTTTTATTAGTGTCAGTACGGTAAGGGTGCAACTGAAAAACGCAATGGATAAATTAAGGTTATCGCTGAATCATCTTACCTGTATTATGCTCCTTTTATTTCTCAGATAATAAATTTAAGAATAAGCTAAAACTTTTTAATTGATTTTTATATTAAGTAGTGTCT
>CAILAF010000285.1 GCA_903832075.1 uncultured Chitinophagaceae bacterium | reverse complement strand
TCCTGTTTTATCAAAATTTATTTTTCTGCAATAAGGACAAATGACATTTTTTTTTGCTGATTCACTTACCATGATAGTATCTGTAACTGAACAATCAATTCCTGCTTTGTAACCACTGTATCTGCAAACTGGCAAATACATGAAACCATTTATTGGCGAATCAAACCAATTACTTGTAGGTAATAATCTGAATATATCAAACAATATTGGGGCTGCTGTATTTAATCCAATTAAATCGGGTCTTCCTTCGCCGGTTGTATTACCAACCCAAACTACCACACAATATTTGGGAGTAATGCCAATTGCCCATCCATCTCTAAAACCAAAGCTGGTACCTGTTTTCCACGCAATTTTTTGTGCTGATGAAAACAAGCCCCATAAACCTTCTTCACCAGGTCGCATTACTTCATTCATTGCATTGAATGTATACCATAATGAAGTGTAATCAAAAAGCGAAGCTGATGAAATGTTTCTTTCTGTCATCTGTTTTCTGTCATCTGTCTTCTTAATATATTTTGGCATGAACCAATCATTTGCATTCCATTCACTTTTATTTTTTCTTTGATGATTGTACATTCTTGCCATGCTGCTGTATACACCAGCTAATTCAAATGGCGATATTTCACATCCGCCTAATATTAAACTCATGCCATAATAATCGGCAGGTTTATTTAAAGTTGTAAAGCCGCATTGTTTCAGCAAGTCATAAAATCTTTGATATTTATATTGCTGCAACATTTTTACTGCGGGAATATTTAAACTTCTTGCCAATGCACGGTTCGCAGGTACCGCACCATCATAACCCAAGTCGAAATTTGCAGGCATATAGCCATTAATTTGTGTTGGAATATCAGGAATTAATTGTCGCGGTAATAAAGTTCCTTCAGTCATCAAAGATGCGTACAGCAATGGTTTCAGCGTGCTGCCAGGACTTCTTTCGGAAGACAAAACATCAACATAGCTTTCTGTTGTTGAATCATTTGGTTCGTAAATATTACCTAAATAAGATAAAATGTTTCCACTTTCAATTTCAACAACCATTGCAGCAGCATTATTAATTTGATTGCCTTTTAATTGTTGATGATGTAATGAAACAATATTGTTCACTTGTAATTGCAAACTGTTACTAATGGTTGTTTGCACAGATGTTGAAATTTCATTCGTTTCTTTTTTTAAAGAGGAATAATCCTTTTTAAATCGCTCTAATAAATGAGGAGTTATTTGTGGTAAAGGTTTTGGTTCGCCGGGCAATGGTTCGGCTTTTGCCAATTGTGCAGTTGTGTTATCAATGGTTTTGTTAATTGTAAGTTTATCTAATAATTCATTTCGTTTGCGTAATAATATTTCTCTGTTTTTACCGGGATGAACTAATGCAGGTGCATTAGGTAATACTGCCAATGCTGCCATTTCTCCCCATGTTAATTGCGATGCATCTCTTCCGTAATAACGCCATGCGGCAGCATCTAAACCAACAACATTACTTCCGAATGGAGCATTTGCTGCATAAAGCGCAAGGATAGATTTTTTTTTGTACGAACATTCCAAACGCATAGCCAGCAAGCATTCGGTGAGTTTGTTGAAGATGTTTCGATTATTGTTTTGTTTATATAACCGAATTACTTGCATAGTTAAAGTGCTGCCGCCGCTTACTGTTTTTTTATTACTTAAATTTTGTTTAATAGCACGAAACATTGCAAAAGGATCAACACCAAAATGATAATAAAATCTTTTATCTTCGAAAGTAGTGATGCATTCAATAAATTTTTCAGGAACATTTTTGTTGTAAGGAAATCGCCATTGCCCATCTGATGCAATGCTTGCATTTAAAAGTTTTCCATCTTTATCTGTAATAACAAAACTTGTAGGTGTGTTGAATAATTTTGATGGAAATGAAAACCAAAACCATGCAACTAAAATGATTGATACAATCCATTTGAGCTTGGATAAGAAAGAAAGATTTGTGAAATAATTTAAAATCTTACTGAACATTTCTTATTAAATAATTTTGTTTTATTCATATTCTATTGTTGAAGTGTGCGACGCAACGAAAGCTGTATCGGAGTTACTTTTGTTTGTAACATAATTGTTATTTTCTTTATTCAACTACTTCCACCCATTTACCACTAACACCACCGCTGATAGTATTGTCGTACATAGCTTCTGCATAAACACCAGGCCAAAAATATTTTCCTAAGTAAGCTGCATTCAATTGAACATAGTAAGTAAGTGTTTCATTGGGTTTAATGTTGAAATAATGATACACGCGATCATCACGAATGTCCATATAATCGCTTGCAGAAGATTTGAATGCACCTTCGCTGTTATATAATCTTGTATTCAATATTTCCCAACCGCTTGGAAAAATTTGTGATAATGCCATTTGATTGTAAATACCTCTTATGCCAGGATTTTTAATAGTAACTTTTGCAACGAAATCTGTACCCTGTTTTATTTTATTTACATCAATTGTTTCGTTGTTATTTTTCAAATATGTTACACTCACTTGCAAAACATTTACATTGTTATTAACCGGAACAATTTGATTGCTTAATGGTTGTCCTTGATTAATAACACGAACATATAAAATATTAGTGCCATTATTTTTTAGTAAGATGTTTGATTTATTATTCTGCCATGAAACATTTGTTTGTGATATAACATTGTTTGAACTGATATTTATATTTTGATTATTCAGTTTTACACTTGCATTTATTTTGCTGCCATCTTTATTACTGCCACAATACTTTGCAATAGCAATTAAACTGTATGCAGTTGTTTGTGTACTATACCAATCATCTTGTGAAAGCTTTGCTGCAACTGTTTTTGCTAATTGTGCAGCTTCTGCTTTTCTGTTCATGATGGTTAATGTTTCTAATACCATTGCTTCATCGCGAACATCGCTGCCATAAGTAATTCCCCAATAAGGTCTTGTACTGAATGTTGTTGGTAACCCACTAATTAATTGCAATGCAACTTGTTGCTGACCACTTAAATAATATGCTGCTGCCAAACGCCATTTAGCTTCGGGAGTTAAGAATTTAAATTCTTTCAATCGGTTCATTGCACCTATTTCAGGTGATTTTGCTAATGCTAATAAATACAAACGATATGCTTGCATTAAATCTGTTCCGTACCATGGCGCAGATGTTACATTCCATGCCAATGCTTTTGTTCTTTCATAACTTTTCCATTGTTGTAATAATTGTGATGGAACATTATAACCTTTTGAAGATGCTTCAATTAAAAAGTTGCCCGCATAGTTGGTACCCCATTCATCACTGTTTGCTTCATCGGGCCAATAAGAAAAGCCACCATCATTTGTTTGAAAGTTTTGTATTTTTTGAATAGCAATGTGAATGTTGTTATCAATTTCTTTTTTGCGTTGTTCATTCAAATCCATTAATTGATTTAATACTAATTGAGGGAATACTGCTGATGTTGTTTGTTCAACACAGCCATGCGGATATTGAATTAAATAACTTAAACGTTTTTGTAAATTGATTGCTGGTATTGATGAAATTTCCAATGTTACTTTACTGCTGCTTCCATCGCCAATCATTGCTGCACTTGTGTTCCAGCTTTGATTGGGTTGTAAAGTATATTCAGTTACTTGTGTGATAGGTGGATTGGGATTACGAACATCAATCTCAGTTTCATAACTTGATTGTTCTTTACCGCTTGAGGCTATAATTTTTATTTTACCAATACCTGTGTTACTTTTTACTTTGGCAGAAAAATAAATTAATTGTTCCCCTGTTTTAGTGAATGAAATATTTTGAGTTGCAGTTGCATTAACAAACGAATTACTTTGTAAACTTAGATTTACATTTTTAATATTATTTTCTGTTGCAAAAATTGTTACCGGAATTTTTAATTCTTCATCTGGTCCTAATACTCTTGGTAAGGTTGCTAATAACATTAATGGTTTCTTTACTGTAACAGCTTTCTCAGCAACACCATAAGCTTTCACACCATTGTTATTGCCCGATGCTATAACCATTGCTCTTACACTGCCTAAATAAGATGGTAAAGTAAATTGATGTGTTTTTGTACCATTACTTTTAAATGGCCCCATAAATTTAACTACAGGTTTAAATCGATTTGCTTTTCTTGTTTTTGCAGCAAGATCTGCAGCAGCATCACCACCAATGGTTAATATTCTTTCTAATTCACCGCCCCATGCACCAATTACATAATCATACAAATCCCAGCTTTTTACACCCAATGCTTCTTTTGCATAAAATGCATCATGCGGATTAGGAGTTTTAAAACGTGTTAAATCCAACAAACCTTCATCAACAATTGCAATAACATAAGTCATGCTTTTGCCGTTTTGTTCTGAAACTGTTATAGAAGTATTTGTTTCTGGTTTAATTACATCATTCATTTTTATAACGGGATGAAGAATAGTATTTTTATCTTCCACTTCAATTGGAATAACACCATACATTCTTATTGGAAGATCATTGATAGTTTGTGCATGTGGTTGTATTAAACTAACGTTCACATAAATATTGGGGCTCATTTCTTTTTCTGCTTTGAAACTAAATTTTGTTTCACCCTGTGTTGTGTTTACCCAATAATTTTTTAAAACTTTACTTCCTGTTTCAATGCTAATTAATGCTTTGCCATCTTTGCTTGAGGGTATAGTAAGTTTTATTTCTTCATCAACATTGTATTTTGGTTTATTACTGGTAAACGATAACATTGAAGCTGCACTTGGATCGCTGTTACCGCTTCTGCTTTGCCAATTATAATCATCAACAAAAAATATTTTTCCCGATTTATGTCCACTGCGATTATCTTTTAATAAAATAAGATA
>CAILAF010000284.1 GCA_903832075.1 uncultured Chitinophagaceae bacterium | reverse complement strand
TTGTTTTATATGCTCTTGGTAAGTAACATACTATATTGCCAATCAAGACCTATTTCATTAAGAACTGTAACGATTAATAATTTAGAGTCTTCAATAGAGGCAATGAATACTTCTTATGCTAATTATACATTGCATGTTAATTTTACTTCGCTTCAAGGATATACTTCATCGCTTCAGGATAATGCATTTGTAAATGTATCACCTCATGGGAAGTCACAGGTTTCAAGAATTATTCGGGATAAAACTGCAGGTATGTATTCTTTTCAATATCGCTATACTTATTATACAGGAGTGGCACTTTACAGAATTCCCGATACCAATTTTGTTTATTTATTGCCTTCAACTCCGGGAAATATTGTAAGAGTTAATAAAGTAGGTTCTTTAAATGTAAGGTTAGGTATAAAAGAAGAAAATACATTTTATGGTAATGTTTTTACTTTTCATTATGGAGATACAGTTTGTGCAGCAAGAGGTGGAATAATCATTGAATTGTTAGACCAGATGCAAGAAGGAGAAATGCATAACCAAGTTTATAATGCTAATCGTAATAGGATTAAAATAGAACAGAAAGACGGAACAATAGCTGTTTATAGTTTCTTATCACCAATACAATCATTGATACAGTTAGGTGATAAAGTAAATGCCGGTCAGCCATTGGCTTTATTGAATAAAGAAAGTGAAAAGTATGTTGTAATGTTAAGCACAGAATATCTTGATGAAAAAAAATTAGCGGCATATTGTTTTAGAAATGATATGAAGTCAAAGCCTGATTATCAAATTACATTACCAATGAAATTTCATTTAAGTGAAAATATAGATGCAGTAATAGCTAATACAGATGCTTATAAAGTGGAACATCCTTTAAAAATAATTGGTGAAGAAATGAGTAAAAAAGAAAAAAAGAAATTAGGACTTTGATGTAAGATGCAATTATTAAAACTCATTTTTTTGTAACATACATTCTTTAATCATTATCTGTTTTTGTTTTGCAATCGTTATCGGCATCGTTTGCGTAAAAATACTTTTTCATTAAAGCACTATTCATTTTTAAAGTGTAGAATTTTAGATTTGATTGTTAACCTAAACTATGCCATTATGAAAAAAATTTTACTTATTCTAATTTCTTGTTTCCTATACTTTAATTCTGCTTATTCTACGGCTGCAACAATAACTTGGACTGCTGTAACAGGTACAAATTTAGATTGGAATTCCCCTTCAACATGGACAATTACAGGAACAACAACCCATACAATACCTGGTGCAGAAGGAACAACAATTACCAACTATTTGGATTATGTTGTAATTCCCGTAGGAAGTAGTGTTATACTTTCTGCCACTTCGTATGCATATAATTTGAATTTACTAGGTAGCTTATCTGATAATGGTAATACTTTAACTATTTTGCAAGGTAATGCAACAGTCCTTCAGGGTAGTGGCACGCATTCGAGTACAGGTAGTGGTTCAATTACACTCATCGGTACTAAACTTATAAAAATAACATCTCCAGCTACAAGTACTCCTTTGACTGTAGGTAACTTGACTATTCAACAGGGTACAAATGCAACTACTACAAATAATATTTGTGAATTAGGTGGTGGTACATTAGCTGTAACTGGCATTCTTAACTTAAACAGCACCGCAACATCAGGAACACCATCAGTTCCGGCTACATTTATTTTAAACACAAAGACCTTAATCTTATATAATTCGATTACAGGAGCAGGTCAGTTTGCAGGAAGCGATCCTTTTGCTGTTGGAGCTTCTGGAAGTACACTTCCTTCTGCTGGCAATATTCAAATTGCAGGAACTAATGCGAGCATTACTTTACCATCAAATATTACTTCTCTTACTACTTTGACTTTAAATAATACAAGTGGATTTACTCTTAAACAAGCTATTGCATTAACTAGTAAGTTTATGATTAGTGCAGGAACGCTAACTATTGGTGATGGGGGATCTAATTCAGGTTCTTTAACTCTTAATACAGGATCTACAGGTAGTGCAATTGCACCTGCTGGTTCTATAGTTGTTTCCAATAATGGAACACTTGCACTTGGTGGCTTTCCTGTAACAATCCAATCAAATGTTACTGGCACTGGCTCAATTGGATCAAGTGCAGGTTCTATAACCGGAGCTTCTGCAGTAACCGTACAACGTTATGTAGGCACAAGTCAACAATGGAGAATGGTTGGCTTTCCAT
>CAILAF010000283.1 GCA_903832075.1 uncultured Chitinophagaceae bacterium | reverse complement strand
GGGTTAGGTCTTTGAAATACCATACCAATTTTCAAACGGGTAAAAATTGGATGCATATCATATACATCTTCATCATTCAATAACATTTTACCGTTACTTGTTGCCCCAGGTGTTAATTCATGCAATCTGTTAATGCATCTCAAATAAGTTGTTTTACCACATCCAGAGGGTCCCATAACTGCAACCACAGTGTTTTTAGGAATGCTAATATTCACATTTCGAACAACATGATTGCTCCCAAAATATGCATTAAAATCAACGCTTTTTATAATTGTATGTTCCATTTTTTTGTAGTAAGCTTAGTAATAATGTTTAATAATAATACCGTAACTAATAATATCAAAGCAGCACCCCAAGCTAAATCATGCCAATCATCATAAGGACTCGTAGCATAATTGTATATTAACAAAGGGAGACTTTGCATTGGTTTTTTGATGTTTGTATTCATAAAAGGATTTCCAAAAGCAGTAAATAACAAAGGCGCTGTTTCACCTGCTACTCTTGCTATGGAAAGCATGATGCCCGAAAGAATTCCGCTGACACCGCATGGAAGTATGATACGAAGAATGACTTTATGATAAGGTAATCCCAAGGCTAAACCCGCTTCCTGTAAAGAAAAAGGTATCATCTTTAAAGTTTCTTCAGTAGATCGAATCATAATTGGAAGCATCATAATCGCCAAAGCAATACTTCCAGAAAATGCAGAAAATGTACCCAATGGTTTTACAATCCAAAAATAAACTACAATTCCAATTACAATAGATGGAACTCCTTGTAAAACATCTACCGCTAATCTACTCCAATACGCAAGTTTGCCATTTTTATTTTCACTTAAATATATACCACACAAAATACCTATTGGAATTGCAATTACTGCCGCTACAAATACAAGTATTAATGTACCAACCAATGCATTAGCTATTCCACCGCCTGCTTCACCAACCGGCTTAGGTAAATGCGTAAGAAATGTCCAGTTAATTTTTGTAATCCCTTCTTTAAATATATATAAAATAATCGCAATCAAAGGTAAGGTTATTAAAAATGCAAGAAAGATTATAAAAGCCTGAATAATTTTACTTTTAGCAACCCTGTATTTAATTCTTGGATTCATAAATTATTCTTTCGTAAATCGTTTAATAATAGTTTTTCCAATCATATTAATAACAACTGTAACCAAAAATAATACTAACCCCAATTCAATCAATGCAGAAAGATATACCGTATGATCCGCTTCGGTAAATTCATTGGCTATCACACTTGCCATCGTATTACCCGGAGAAAAAATGTTCGTTGGTAATAAGCTTGTATTACCAATTACCATTGTAACTGCCATCGTTTCACCCAAGGCTCTTCCTAATGATAATAATATACCTGCAAATAATCCTGATTTACTGTAAGGCAGTATAATATTTTTAATTACCTCAAACCTGGTAGCTCCTAATGAATAAGCACCTTCTTTTAATGCAGAAGGAACCATTTTTATCATTTCTCTTCCCAACGATGCTGCATATGGTATAATCATTATTGCCAAAATAAGAGAAGAAGTAAAAATACCAATTCCAT
>CAILAF010000282.1 GCA_903832075.1 uncultured Chitinophagaceae bacterium | reverse complement strand
TGGTATGACTTTATGGTTTTGAGTTCATTCTGATCTGTTTCGGTTTTTTTACAAAGAAGTAGAATAAAGTAAAAAATGCAACAGCAACTGCTGCATGAACCCAATACATCTGTGCATTTGTAAATAGACCAAAGTTCATGAATAGCCATTGCATTGGAAACTTATCCAAGTCATTAGAGATAAAATTTGGAAAAGCAGATGAAGGTAATTCTATTGGTAACCAAACTTTTGAATATAACAGTGATACAACCACGAATATGACAACAAATAATTTTAAATTCCTGAATTTAGTGAAATCGATTGCCTGTAATAAAACAACAACAATAAATGGATAAAAATTTATGATCGGCCTGCCTTCAGAATTAATGCTAAACAATATGATAACTAGAAATATCAGCATTATTTGCAATTCAGATTTTTGCAGTTGAGCAATAATATCTTTAAAAAAAAGAATAAACAAAAAGATGATCGGGCCCCAGTAGGTGATTTGAGAAAAAATAAACTGAAGTGGAAAACGAACATTTGCCCCGGTAAAATAGTATGAAAAATAACTAAATGGTGTTAATGTAGATAAACCTGGTGAATATATAAATCGCTTTAACATTATCAAGGTCACTAAAATAAAAAATGATACAATAAGCTTCGGTATCACACGCTTGTTGAATGTCAACGAAATAAATTTCACAATATCGAAATTCTTTAAAACGTACCAGAACACAACAACTAAATAAACTCCATTCAAAATTGCATTTGTCAAATATGTAAAACTAACAGGAGTATAACTATCGGTGTTATTAAATTTCCCAACTATTTTTCCATCAAATCCCGATATAACAATTAAGTGCTTTACTTCACCTGCGAAATTAAACCCTATAAATGCCAGAAACGGGGACAATAGCAATAGAAAAACAAATATGGGAGTTTTTTTGGTTTTAAAATACCAGGTGACGCTTTCAGCATTAGAATAGATAAATAAAATAAAACCGACAATAATTCCAGCTGGCCAACAAAAAAACGAAATCATGGTAGCCGCAAGCAACAGGATATTATTTCTTTCCAGATAAGAGTACAACATAATCATACCAATAAAGAACGCCGTTCCGTCTGTTAAAGCAGGGTAATAAAAATGAAGGTTCAATAATGGATAATTAATAAACAATGCGCAGAATCCAATCCATTTTGCAATCGTATTTAATGACAAGCGTTTAGCTATCAGCACCCAAAATATAGCCGAGCCAACCAATATAATGATATTATAAATCCGATATCCGAATAAGGCAGATTCCAGATTTAATGGCATACCTAATATTTTGAAAAAATAATGTATCAATACTCCTGGGAATATTCTATTAGCATGATAGCTATCAATATTTCCTATCATATTCTGAAAATTCAGCGCTACCTTACCATAAAACACACCATCCCAACCAAATCCACTTGCAATTGGTATAATCGGTTTAAAGAATAAAGAAAACAAACACCACAGAAGAATAATCAGTGGAGTTAAATTGAAATAGTCGAATTTAACATTTTGAATTTTCATAAGATCTGGAATTATATATCAGACAGACATGATATTAACGACTTTTTTTGCTATTCTTTAATGAGTTGGCTACCTTTAAAAACGAAAGTCCT
>CAILAF010000281.1 GCA_903832075.1 uncultured Chitinophagaceae bacterium | reverse complement strand
AAAGTTTAAAAAAATTAAAAGAAATTGGAGATATTGCTATTTGCAATCAAAATTTAGGAGAAATAAAATTGGCAGAAAACAAATATGATGAAAGCATTAACTTCAACAATAAAGCAATAATAATTTTCAAAAAAGATAATGATGAGGAAGGTTTATCGCAATGTTACAATAACATTGGTGATTGTTACAGAGGCAAAGGAAACAATAAATTAGCTTTAGAGTATTATATTAAAAGTATAGCTATTGCCGAAAAAATTAGTAATAAAGAAACACTTGCACAAGCCTACAAAAGTGTTTCAGAAATAAATCAGGAAGGTAAAAAATATGAAGATGCACTTACCTATTTCCAAAAATATAAATATTTATCAGACACTATTTTTAATGCGGAAAAAAATAATCTTTCTGCTAAAATAGGAGCTGAATACGAAAGCGATAAAACACAAAAAGAAATTTCTCTTTTACAAAAAGAACAGGATTTGAATACCAGAGAAATTAAAAGCAAACAAACAGTACAGGCTGCTTTATTAGGTTTTATGGCTGTTCTGTGTGCTTTACTGATTTTTATTTTTAGAAACTTTAAAATAAAACAAAAATCAAATATTAGTTTAGAACAAAAAAATAAAGAAATTGAATATCAAAAATTAGAAATAACATCGAGTATCGAATATTCAAAAAATATTCAATCCGCTATTTTGCCGGAGCGAGAATTAATACTCGAACTCTTACCCGAAAGTTTTGTTTTATATCAACCTAAAGATATTGTTAGCGGTGATTTTTTTGTTTGTATCGAAAGCAATGAAAAAATTTATCTTGCCGCAGCCGATTGCACCGGACACGGCGTACCGGGTGCATTAATGAGTATGATAGGCAGTAATATTTTAAACAGATTGATAATAGATAAAAACATTTTTGACCCAGCCGAAATATTAAATCAATTAAATAAAGAATTAAACCATTCACTCAAACAAAACAAAAACAATACGAATGATGGGATGGACATTGCACTTTGTGTCATTTCAAAATCGGATAAACAATTGCAGTATGCAGGTGCTTACCGCCCGCTCTGGTACTTTGATAACGATGAGTTTAAAGAAATAAGAGGAAGCAGGTTTGCTATTGGCGGAAACCAAACTGCGGGCGAACGCAATTATCAATCTCACACTGTTACCCTTACAGACAAAATGCAATTTTATATTTTTACTGATGGATATGCCGACCAGTTTGGCGTAGAAGGTTATAAATAAAAGAAAATGACTACAAAAAAATTAAAGGAAGTATTACATACCATACATACAAAACCTTTTAACGAACAGCAGCAATTATTAACTGATTTTTTAAATACGTGGAAAGGCAATGTTGAACAAGTGGACGATGTCTGTGTTATTGGATTTTCAATTTATAAATAAAAAACTCCAAACATTTACGTTCAGAGTTTTTAAACAAAGTACTTCACTTATAGCCCCCTCTCCAAAGGAGAGGGGATTAAGGGGTGAGGCTATTGCAACACTATCTTCTCATTCCTCAAAACCTTTTTATTTTCATTTGTAATATTCAGTATATAAACCCCCTTTACCAATTCACTCACATCTAATTTCAATTGATTTCCTTTCACGTTTTTAATTTGTTTTATTACCCTGCCTTCAATATCCATCATAGTTACCACACAATTATTATTCTCAACGCTAAAATCAATCATCACATAATCATTCGCAGGATTAGGGTATATTTTTACGCTTTCGTCCACTCTAGGCTTTTCAATGCCAACACCAAGACAAGCAGGTAATGTTTGAGATAAAAGAGTATCATCCCCCGGTTGCGCACCCATCAAAAGCCCTGCACACCGTGTACCAAAAGAATTACCTGCCAATGGCTGACCAAAAGTAACAGGCACTAATGACTTTGTTCCGCCGCCACCTGAAAATATGGGCCGCCTCATACTGCTTTGTGCATTTGCCGTTACTATCGTTACAGCAAGCATAATTAAAATTGTATTTATTTTTTTCATTGTATTAATAATTTTTATTCCTTTAAAAGTTTTTCTATTTCAATTTGTAAGATTGGTATATGTTTTATTACGATACCCCAAATTGTTTCGTCCGAAACGGTATCATATCCGTGAATAATTCTGTTTCTTAAATCAACTAATTTTCTTGAATTGGAAATAGAAATAGTTTCATCTTTTTT
>CAILAF010000280.1 GCA_903832075.1 uncultured Chitinophagaceae bacterium | reverse complement strand
TATTCGTAAAAATCCTGCTGCTCAAACAACCGATCTGTTAAAGAAGGTTTTTGGAAAATAAGCGTATGTTTTTTTGATAATCAATTGCGCTAAAATTTTTATAACATTAACTTCCTCACTACTTATCAACATACAATTATAAACACTAATGTTTATGAGGCTTTTTAGGTATGTTCGCAGGTACAAAAATTGTTTACAACGTGCGTTTAAAGAGTTTAGAAATAAAAGGGTTTAAAAGTTTTGCTGATAAAACTATCGTAAGTTTTGATGAAGGTATTACCGGCATTATTGGTCCGAATGGATGTGGTAAAAGTAATATCATTGATAGCATTCGTTGGGTAATTGGAGAACAAAAAATATCTGCCTTGCGTAGCGAAAATTTAGAAGCATTGGTTTTTAATGGTTCTAAAACCCGCAGCCCGAGCGGATTAGCGGAAGTTAGTTTAACTTTTGAGAATACTAAAAATTTACTGCCAACAGAATTTAGTACAGTTACTGTTACGCGTAGGTTTTATAAAAACGGAGAAAGCGAATATCGTTTGAACGATGTTAGTTGCCGTTTAAAAGATATTCATAATTTATTTTTAGATACCGGTGTCAGCAATGATAGTTATGCAATTATTGAATTGGCGATGGTGGATGATATTATTAAAGATAAAGACAATAGTCGTCGCAGAATGTTGGAGCAAGCTGCAGGCATCACTATTTATAAAACAAGAAAGAAAGAAGCAAAGAATAAATTAGATGCCACTGAACAAGACTTGGCACGTATTGAAGATTTATTGTTTGAAATAAACAATCAATTAAAAACATTAGAGAATCAAGCAAAGAAAGCAGAGAAATATTACGAGATAAAAAAAGATTATAAAGAGATCGCTGTTGAATTGGCAAAAGCAGCATTGGAAGGTTTTAATCTTTCTTATAAAGAGTTGAATGAACAAATAGAAGTTGAAACAAATAAAAGAGTTCAGTTAGAAGCAGAGATCGCTGTTGAAGAAGCAAATATTGAACAAGAGAAAGTTGGCTTTATTGAGCAGGAGAGAGCATTGCAAAGTATGCAGCATGAATTCAATGATTTGTTGCAGCATCTTCGTTCAAAAGAAAATGATAAAAATCTTGCTACACAAAAACTTCATTATTTAAAAGAAAAAGAAACCAATCTTAAAGACTTTTTACAAAAAGCAGAAGGCCAGTTAAAAGGTATAGAAGATTCAATTCAATTCAGTCAGCAACAAATTGGAGATGAAGAAATCAGATTGCAGGAAATGCAGTTGCAATTAGATTCTTCGAAATTACAAACTGAAGATAAGCGCAGAATATTTGATGAAAAAAGAAATACTGTTGATGATTTGCGTAATCAATATCAACAAATTCAACGCAGTCAGTTTGATGCAGAAAAGAAAGTTGCTGTTGCCGATACATCTATTCAAAATTTGCAAAGAGCTTCCATGCAATTGCATGAAGAAAAACAAAACAGAGAACAACAATTACTGCAATTACAAAATGAATTGAATGAGAAGGAATCTGCATTGGCAACAAGAAGAATTGATTTGCAGCAATTGCAGGAACATCATGAAAAAACCAAAGAACATATTTTAGAAACACAATCGCAATTAGAAGTATTGCGTAATCAATTAGCGGAAGACAGCAGAAAATTAGATGCAAAGAAAAATGAACATGATTTATTAAAGAGTTTGATTGATTCAATGGAAGGTTATCCTGAAAGTGTAAAATTCTTACATAATAATCAAAATTGGAATTCATCTGCACCAATTCTTTCTGATATCATCTATGTGAAAGAAGAATTCAGAACAGCAGTTGAAAATGTTTTAGAACCCTATTTGAATTATTATGTAGTGAATAATTTGCACGAAGGTTTGCAAGCGATTAATTTATTGGATGAACATAAAAAAGGAAAGGCCAATTTCTTCATGCTTGATAAATTCAATGAAGTAAATAATACAACTGAACAACCTTTCAATACAATCAAAGCCTTAGAAGTTGTAGAAGTCGATGCGCAATATCAGAAACTGGCGGAATACTTACTGGGTAAGGTTTTTATAGCAGAGGGTGAAGATGTGGTTGAAAATTCCGGTGATGCAATTGTGTTGGAAAAGCATGGTAAATATGTTAGAGGAAAATATACTTTAACCGGTGGTAGTATTGGATTGTTTGAAGGTAAAAAAATAGGTCGTGCAAAAAACTTAGAAAAATTGCACGAAGAAATTGTTGCACAAGAAGCTGTTGTGAATGTATTAAAAGCAGATATTCAGTTCAAGCATAATGAAGTGATTGGTTTTAATGAGCAATTGAAAGAAAATGCAATTAAGCAAACTGAGAATGAAATTAATCAGTTAATCAATCAGGTATTTGCTGCCAAGAACAGAATGGAGAATTTGCAACATACACAGCAAAATGCACAACAAAGATTAGAGGAGATTGAACTGCGATTGCTTGATGAGCATTTAGCAATTGCTTCTACCAGAGAAGAATTGATCGTGTTGAATGAAAAATTAAATCAGACAACTGAATCTTTGAGATTGGTTGAGCTGGATTATCAATTGGCCGAAGAAGAATATACTGCTTCATCAAATCAATTCAATGAAATCAATCTTCAATTAACGAAACAACAAAGTAAAATTGTTGCTGTTAAACAGGAATTGGATTTCAAACAAAATCAGTTAAGTGATTTGCATTTGCAGATTGAGAATAATTCAATACAACTGAAAGAAGCTTCTGGAAATATTGTTGAAAGTGAACAGGCATTGCTTAACAGCAAAGAGCAATTATTAGCTTTATTACATAAAAAAGAAGCAGAAGAAGAAAAATTAAATAAAGCAGATCAGGCTTATTATAATTTACGAAATGCTTTGCAGGAAAAAGAAAGTGAATTGCGTTTGAAAGTGAAGAGCAGAGAAATGATAGAGCATTTGTTGAGTGAAATAAAAGATAAACTCAACGAATTGAAATTGCAATTGGCCGGAATGAAAGAAAGATTGAGTGTTGAATTCAGAATTGAATTGGATGAAATATTAGATCAACCAAGAAATACTGAAACTTCGTTAGAAGAATTACAAGCAACAAGTGATAGAATGAAAAAGCGTTTGGATAATATGGGAGAAATAAATCCAACGGCTATTGAAGCATTCACCGAAATGAAAAAGCGTTACGAATTTATTCTGGAACAAAAGAATGATTTGGTAAGTGCGAAAGAAAGTTTATTGCAAACGATTCAGGAAGTGGAAGCAACAGCTAATCAACAATTTTTAGATACATTTAATAAAGTCAGAGAGAATTTTCAAAAAGTATTTAAAGCATTATTTACAGAAGAAGATACTGCTGACATGATTTTGGAAAACCCTGAAAACCTTGCTGAGACAGGGATTGATATTGTTGCTAAACCAAAAGGTAAACGTCCATCTTCCATTTCGCAATTAAGTGGTGGAGAAAAAACTTTAACAGCAACGGCTTTGTTGTTTGCTATTTATTTAATTAAACCTGCACCATTTTGTATTTTGGATGAAGTGGATGCACCATTGGATGATGCGAACGTTGGAAAATTCACCAATATGATTAAACAGTTCAGTGAAAATTCTCAATTCATTATTGTAACACATAATAAAATGACGATGAGTGCAGTGGATGTTATTTATGGTGTTACTATGCAAGAGCCTGGCGTAAGCAGATTAGTGCCTGTTGATTTTAGAAGTTTAAATTAGTTCAGAACTTGGATTTATAAGATTTTAAGGATTGAAAGAATGATTGCTTTCAATCCTTTATTATTTACCTATTTGCATATCATTAATTTGTACAAAACAGTCATCATATTATATCTTGTTGTTTTTTGCTTGTATATTTTGTTTTCCCGTCAGCCGGATTATTTTGACGGAGAAATTACTACTGCAACTATTCATTGGCAGAAAGATAGTATTCAGAAACAAACAATTCCGAAAGCTGTTTTTTTTATTGGTAAAGATGTTTATGCTGTTGATGCACGTTATATATTTAGAGAATTAGCAGAAAATAAATTTGTTGAAATTATTTATGAATCAAACTCGCCAAATAAAGCGGTGGTGTATAGTTGGTGGGGTTATTGGATAACAGCAGGAGAGTTGTTTGCTTCTCTTATTTTACTTTTTGTGTTATTACAAATTGCGATTGTAATGAATAAAAATCCATCAGCAGAATCTTTAATTGAGCAATTAGAATATAAACCCGAAAAGAAAAGAAGATACAGTGATTAAAAAAGAGGCTCACATTTGTGAGCCTCTTTTTTAATTTAATAACGTCTGTGTTCATATCTGTAATTGTCATGACGTTCATATCTTTCATGTCTTTCAAAACGTCTGTGGTTCCTGTAATAATCATCTCTGTCAAAACGATCATTACTTGCAGCATTTGTAATTGTTACTGTTGTAACTATCAACACTAACATAAGTATAAACTTTTTCATAGTTGTAATTTTTTGCGTTAATGAATGTGTTTAATTAATAGACTATGAAAGAAGTTGCGAGATTATTATTGTAAACAAAAATATTTGTTAATGATATTATTATTTCAGGTAACGCTTTATTTCTCTTTCTGTATCTCTTGATTTAATAGACTCTCTTTTATCATGAACTTTTTTTCCTTTGGCTAAACCTATTTCTACTTTCACTAAATTCTTATCGTTCAAAAAAACTTTTAGTGGAATAATAGTAAAGCCGCGTTCTTTCATCTTAGCTTCTAATTTGTTCAGTTCTTTTTTGTTTAATAATAATTTTCTATCGTGTACTGCAATATGATTATTGGTGGTGCCCATGGCATATTCAGCAATATATAATCCCCGCACCCATAATTCATGATTTTCGAATAAACAAAATGC
>CAILAF010000279.1 GCA_903832075.1 uncultured Chitinophagaceae bacterium | reverse complement strand
AGCAGTAGAAAAAACTTTTTTTAAGAACTCGTTTGGGACAGTTACGGATAAAATAATTACGTTAAACTACAAGAATCGCACAGAAGACATCCCTTTGGGACAAATTACATCAATAAGTTTTAAACGTAAGAGAAACTATTTTTTGTCAATTCCCTGTTTTCTAATTGGAGCAATTCTTTTAATAGTATCCTTTTCAAAATCAGACAGTTTTTTGGACGGACAACAGATTTTTTTCAATATAATATTGGTCATTATTTTCTTTTTAGCTGGAGCTGCTAATTGGATTGGTCACTATAATATAATAATAAGTGTAGATGGAAAGGATAGAAAGCCCTTGAAGGCTGAGATTTCAAAAGCAAGCAGTGGTAAAGATTTTGTTAATGCTGTAAGAATAACATTAGCTAAATAAAACTAAAGTAAACATAAATACCCCATCTGGCGCATGTCTCCCGACATGTGCCATAAATTACTTGTTTATAATTTAGATTAAGTAACAATAATGCACAGGTCAAAGACCTGAGCAAGAAAAAAAATCATCCTAACTCTTATAATAATTTCTTCTTGCAGCATCAATTACATTATCTCTTTCATTTCTTAATGCTCTGATTTTTTCGCGTCTTTCTTTTCCGGATAAAGTTTTATCCATTCTTACAGATGCAATCCTGTCTTCATAATCATGTTTAATATTTGCAATTTGCAAATCAAGTTTTGATGGCCTGTTTCCATAAGGCGAATAATAATTAGGATAACCGTAATAAGGATACATTCCAAAATAAGGATAATATCCACCAACAAATACTGTTGTTGAAGGTCTGTAATAATAACCTCTGCCTTTTTGTGCTGATGCTGCTGATACTACCAGTATCAAGAGCATTACTGTTATTATCTTTTTCATAACAATAGATTTTATACTTGTTACGACGCAATAATTGGGCAAGAGATATATGTAACCAGTAACTATAACTATTCAATAACAAAAAATGGTTGTAGCGTTAAGTATGTGTTAAGCAAAAAAATACCCCCATCATATTGACAGGGCTATCAGTTATTAGTAATTTGTTAATAGCTATAAACTAATCTAATTTTAACACAGCCAAGAAAGCTTCCTGCGGAACTTCTACATTACCAATTTGTCGCATTCTTTTCTTTCCTTCTTTTTGTTTCTCTAATAATTTTCTTTTACGGCTTATATCGCCACCATAACATTTGGCTGTAACATCTTTGCGCAGAGCAGAAATAGTTTCTCTTGCAATAACTTTTGCACCTAATGCAGCTTGTATGGCAATTTGAAATTGTTGTTTAGGTAATAACTCTTTTAATTTTTCGCATAATCTTCTTCCAAAATCCTGTGCTCTGCTGCGATGTATCAATGCACTTAATGCATCCACTTTATCACCATTCAATAAAATATCCATCTTCACAATATCTGCTTCGCGATAACCGATTGGCGAATAATCGAATGATGCATAACCACGTGTTGAACTTTTTAGTTTATCATAAAAATCAAAAACAATTTCAGTTAAAGGCATTTCAAAAACCAATTCAACTCTTGTTGGTGTTAAATAAGATTGATTGATCAAAATACCGCGTTTACCTAAACATAAAGTCATGATGTTGCCAATATATTCGGGCATGGTAATAATCTGTGCTTTAATAAAAGGTTCTTCAATTCTGTCTAACCTTGTTGGATCGGGCATTTGCGTAGGATTATTTACATCAATCCGATCACCTTTAGAAGTAAAAGCAATAAAACTTACGTTAGGAACTGTAGTGATAACAGTTTGATTGAATTCGCGTTCTAATCTTTCCTGAATAATTTCCATGTGCAGCAATCCTAAGAATCCGCAACGAAAACCAAAACCCAATGCTTGCGATGTTTCTAATTCAAAAGTTAATGAAGCATCATTCAATTGTAATTTTTCCATGCAATCGCGCAACTCTTCAAACTCATCTGTATTCACAGGAAATATTCCTGCAAATACCATTGGTTTTACTTCTTCAAAACCATGAATCATCTTTCCCGGATTGGAAGCCAATGTAATGGTATCTCCAACTTTAATATCTTTTGCCGTTTTTATTCCGGTAATAACATAACCAACATCTCCAACTTTCATTTCTGCTTTTGGAGTCATCGTTAATTTTAATACACCTACTTCCTGTGCTTCGTATTCTGCACCCGTTGCAATGAATTTAATTTTATCTCCTTTCTTAATTACGCCATTAAATATTCTGTAATAAACAATAATGCCGCGAAAACTATTAAACACACTATCAAATACCAATGCTTGCAAAGGTGCTTCTTCATTGCCTTTGGGTGCAGGAATACGTTCAATAATTGCTTTTAAAATATTTTCAATTCCAATGCCTGTTTTACCGCTTGCTAAAATAATATCCGTTTCTTTACAACCAATTAATTCAACAATCTGATCTGTTACTTCAGGTATCATGGCACCATCCATATCAACTTTATTAATCACAGGAATAATTTCCAGATCATTATCAATCGCTAAATATAAATTACTGATGGTTTGTGCCTGAATACCTTGCGATGCATCAACTAATAACAATGCACCTTCACAAGCAGCCAATGCTCTGCTAACTTCATAACTAAAATCAACATGACCGGGAGTGTCAATCAAATTCAAAATATATTCTTCTCCATTGTAAGGATAATTAATTTGAATGGCATGACTTTTAATAGTGATTCCTTTTTCTCTTTCCAAATCCATATCATCCAATACCTGGTTCATCATATCTCTTACACCAATCGTTTTAGTAAACTCCAATAAACGATCAGCCAATGTACTTTTACCGTGGTCAATATGTGCAATGATGCAAAAATTTCTAATATTCTTCATAACGGCTGCAAAGATATAGGACTGCCTGCCAATTATCATTTATCTTTGAAATGTTGAAAAAAATCTAATATCTGTATCGAGATTCCTTAAATTGAAATACATGGATGTTATTATTGGATTCTTTAAAACACACATGATAAATGTTTTTATTGCAGGTGGTATTCTTTTTTTAATAAAACTGCTAATAGCCATACTGCATAAGGGCTTTAGCTTTACTAAAGTTTTTTTAAGCTTCTTTACTTTTTATGATAAAATAGAAATTGAAAGCATTGGCAACAGAAAAAGAGCCTCTTTTATGTGGTGGAATAATGTATTGAATTACTCATTTTATTTTTGGGTGCTTTTAGTAGCTTTTATTTTATTTGTCACCTATAATAGCAATCAATTTTAATGCAATATCTTTTTATAGAGATTGATAAATTGTTCGCCAATTGTTTCCATATTATATAATTCTATTGCATTTTTTGAAATGAGAGTCCTGTTGAATGATGTATAATTGTTCATCAAATCATTTAATGCATTTGTCAACTGATTGATATTTTCATTCTCAACTAATATTCCATTTGTTTCATTTACTGCTTCGGCAATTCCGCCTGTAATAGATGAAACAATGGGTAATCCGCAACATAAAGCTTCGGCAATAACACAAGGAAAATTTTCATGTCGACTAAATAAAACAAACGCATCAGCCGATTTCATTTGCGTTGCAACTTCCTGATAAGAAACTTCTCCGGTAAATATTATTTGTTGAGATAATTTCTTTTGCTGAACCAATTCTTTTAATTCATTTGTTGCCGGGCCAACTATTTTTAATTGCCAATTGGGTTTGATTATATTTAAATCTTCAAATGCTTCAATTATTCCTTCTACATTTTTTTGATGCACCAATGATGAAACATGTATCCAGGTAAATACTTCATTTTTTGTTGTTTGATAATT
>CAILAF010000278.1 GCA_903832075.1 uncultured Chitinophagaceae bacterium | reverse complement strand
AGATTTGGCGTAACGAGTTTATATTTAACTGAAGCAGATGAACTTCAAATTAAAATGGCACAAGGTGCAAAGCCTGGCGAAGGCGGACAATTACCGGGACATAAAGTTGATGAATGGATTGGAAAAGTTCGTCATTCAACTCCAGGTGTTGGATTAATTTCTCCACCACCGCATCATGATATTTATTCAATTGAAGATTTAGCGCAATTAATCTTTGATTTGAAAAATGCAAATCGTAATGCAAGAATAAATGTAAAGTTAGTTTCGAAAGCAGGTGTAGGAACAATTGCTGCCGGTGTAACTAAAGCAAAAGCAGATGTGGTACTGATTGCAGGGCATGATGGTGGAACTGGTGCATCACCAATCAGTTCAATCAAACATACAGGTTTACCATGGGAATTGGGATTAGCAGAAACACATCAAACATTAGTAAAAAATAAATTAAGAAGTCGTGTTACTGTTCAAGCAGATGGACAAATGCGAACAGGAAGAGACATTGCAATAGCAGCATTATTAGGAGCTGAAGAATGGGGCGTTGCCACAGCAGCATTAGTTGTTGAAGGTTGTATCATGATGCGTAAATGTCATTTAAATACTTGCCCTGTAGGTGTAGCAACACAAGATCCAGAATTAAGAAAAAGATTTACAGGCGATGCAGAACATGTAATTAGTTTTTTCAAGTTCATTGTTCAAGAGTTAAGAGAATTAATGGCAGAATTAGGTTTCAAGACAGTTAATGAAATGATTGGGCAAGTAGATTGTTTACAAGTGAAAGAAAATATTCATCATTGGAAATATTCTAAACTTAATCTTTCTTCTATTTTATACAAAGAAGAAACATCTGAATATGTTGGATTGTACAAACAAGAAGAACAAGATCATGGCTTGAGCGATGTATTGGATTGGCAATTATTGAAAGCTGCAAAACCTGCATTAGAAAAACAAGAAAAAGTAAATGCCTCATTCAACATAAATAATACAGACAGAACTGTTGGAACAATTTTATCGAATGAATTAACAAAAATCTATCGAAGCAATGGTTTACCTGATGATACTATTCATTTTAAATTCACCGGAACAGCAGGACAAAGTTTTGGTGCATTTAATAATAAAGGGATCACTTTAGAATTAGAAGGCGATGCAAATGATTATTTTGGAAAAGGATTAAGTGGTGCAAGATTAATTGTGTATCCGTCTTCAAAATCAACATTTATTCCTGAAGAAAATATCATCATTGGTAATGTTGCATTTTATGGTGCAACAGGTGGCGAAGCTTATATACGTGGTAAAGCAGGTGAACGCTTTGCTGTTAGAAACTCAGGTGTAACAGCAGTTGTAGAAGGGGTTGGTGATCATGGTTGCGAATACATGACCGGCGGAAGAATTGTAATTCTTGGAGATACAGGAAGAAATTTTGCAGCTGGCATGAGCGGTGGTATTGCTTATGTATATGATGTGAAAGGAAATTTTGCGAACAATTGCAATAAGGAAATGGTTGATTTAGATGAAATGGACAATGATGATGTCAATGAATTAAAATCATTATTGGAAAAACATTATCAATATACAAAAAGTGCAGTTGCAAAATTTGTATTAAGTGATCTGCAAAATCAAGCAAAGAATTTTGTAAAAATATTTCCGAAAGATTATAAAAAAGTATTGCAAAGTAAAAACCAAAAGCTAAAAGTAAAAAGCTAAAGCAATAAACATTTTTTAATTATTAATTCTT
>CAILAF010000277.1 GCA_903832075.1 uncultured Chitinophagaceae bacterium | reverse complement strand
GTATTAAGAGCAACTAATGTTATTACTTCATCTTATAATCAAAAAACAGATACTATTATTGAGAAGACGTTAACAAGTGGAACACCATATACAATAAATGTAATTGCTTCGGGTAATGGCCCTTTGAAAGCAACATTAGTCTGGACTGATCCTACAGGAGCTCCTGATAATACTGCTCAAAAAAATTCTACTACTGCGGAATTAGTACATGATTTAGATTTAAGAATTACTTCAGGAACTTCAACATATTTTCCATGGATATTAAATCCTAATAGCCCCACAAGTCCGGCTACAAAAGGAGATGATAAGATAAATAATGTTGAACAAGTGTTGGTTGATAGTAGTGTTGTACCAGGTAAAATTTACACAATTACTGTTTCAAATAAAGGAAATTTAGCAAGAGGAACGCAAGCATTTTCATTAATTATAAGTGGTATTGGTGGATCAGCATATTGTACTTCTGCTTCAACAAATACAACAGGCTCAAGAATTGATAGTGTTTCGTTCAGTAATATTACCAATAAAAATGTTTCAGGACATAGCAGTTATTCAAACTTTACAAACTTAACTGCAAATATTCAGTCAAATCAAACAATTCCTATTTCAATAAAAGTAAACAGTAGTGATGGCAGCAGCGCTAATCGAGTTGTGAAAGTTTATATTGATTATAACAATAACGGAACTTTTACAGATGCGGGAGAATTTGTTGCAAACAATTATTCAACTTTAAGTTCGATAAATGGAACAGGAGGAATTTTTACAGCTAATATTACAACTCCAAATTTAACAATTGGAAATTATGGCGTGATGCGTATTGTTTTGCAAGACACTGTTAGCGGAACAACTACTGTTGGTCCTTGTGGTACTTATTTAAATGGTGAAACACAAGATTACAGATTTCAAGTAGTAGCTCCTAATAATGATGTTGCAATGGGTAACATATTAGACCCGATTAGCGGTAATTGTGCAAACAGTTCGCAATTCATTACTGTTAATGTTAAGAATATTGGCAATAATGATCAAGTTAATGTGCCTTTAGTTGCAGTAATTAAAAATGGTACAACTACGGTTGCTACGCTTAATGGAAGTTATAATAATACCTTATTAAGCGGTACTAATGTTAACTATACTTTTAATACACCATTTAGTGCAGTTGCAGGAACAACTTATACAGTTTCTGTTTATACAAATTTATCTGGCGATCAAAATCATAGTAATGATACATTAACACAAAGTATTTTAATTGCTAATAAACCGGCATTACCTGTTGGAACTGCAGACATTTGTGGAAGTAATGTTTTATTAAATGTTACTTCTCCGGTAGCTGGTATTAATTATTTTTGGTACACTTCAGCCACCGGATCTTCAATTGCAACGGCTACTTCTACAACAACAACAATAATTACATCAGATAAAAATTATTATTTATCATCAGGTTATAGGGGAAACATTGGTCCGCTTAATAAAAATACATTTACAGGTGGAGGCGGGTATAATAATTTTGCTGGTAATTACGTAAATATTACTACATCTGTTCCTCTTACAATTAATTATGCCAAATTATATATTGGTAATCCAGGTCCAATTACTTTTATGGTTGCACAGCTTTCTAATGTTACAAGTACAAGTTATAGTTATTTACCAATATCATCCACTACAATTAATGCTTATTTAACCGCTTCAACAGTAGTAGCACCTACTGGTAGTTCTGCGAATCCGGATGACCCAAAAGATTCTGGCGCATATTATTATTTGAATCTATCAATTCCCACTCCTGGTAGTTATGCAATTATCATTAATCCGAACACTACTGTTAACACAACTATTTTCAGAAATAATGGGGTTACATCAAATCCTTATCCAATAAGCATTCCAAATGTATTTTCCATTACAGGTAATAGTGTTACATCACCAAGTAACTTTCAAAACTATTATTATTTCTTTTATGATATGCGTATCAGCACATCAGATTGTGTAAGTGATATTGCAACCATTGCAGCTGCTACTGCGCCAACACCAGTCGTTACACAATCTGGCAGTAGTTTAGTAAGCAGTGTTACTACTGCAACAAGTTATCAATGGTACACAAGCACTGGCACTGCAATATCTGGTGCAACTTCAAGTACTTATAATCCATCATCGGCTGGTAGTTATTATATTACTATTACAGATGCTTATGGTTGTCAAAGATCATCAAATGTGTATGCGTATGTTGTTACTGCTGTTGTGAATGCAAGTAATACAGAGATTGGACTAAAAACATCACCTAATCCAAGTAATGGAACGTTCAATGTTAGCTTTACTGTAAATACAAAAGCAAATGTCAATGTTGAATTGATTAATGCAGCAGGACAATCTTGTATGAGTAATTCGTATGGAAATTTTGCCGGACAATTCTCTCAACAATATAATGTGAATGTTCCTGCTGGTACTTATATTATAAAAGTGCAGCAGAATAATAAGGTGTACAGAGAGAAAATAATTATCATTAGGTAATTTTTAATTAAAAAAAACTGATAAAAATCATTTGAGATTTAGTTATAATTTTTGCTGATATAAATATCCAAGAGTGTAACTTGCCAAAAAAATTATTTATGGCACTTGAATGGACTACAGCAAAAGTGGTGGATATACAACAAGCTGCACCTGCTATTCGCAGATTTTTTTTACAATTTTCTGAGTTGGAAAAATTTGATTTCGAACCCGGACAGTTTGTTACACTTGATCTACCCATACATGAACAAAAAAACAAAAGATGGAGAAGCTACTCTATCGCATCTGCACCAAACGGAACTAACATCATTGAATTGGTGATTGTTTTATTAGAAGGTGGCGCAGGCACAACGTATTTATTTAATCACGTTAATGTTGGAAGTGAATTAATAGTACGTGGACCACAAGGTAAATTTACTTTACCTGAAGTTATTGATACAGATATTTATTTTATCTGCACCGGTACCGGTATTGCACCTTTTCGTGCAATGAGTCATTTCATTCACAATCACAAAATTCAACATCAGAATATCCATTTGATATTCGGTTGTAGAAAAATGGAAGATTGTTTATACAGAGAAGAATTGACTGCATTAGCGAAAAGTGAAAACAATTTTTTCTATCATCCTTGTTTGTCAAGAGAACCCGAAGTTCCGGCTGGAATGTATAAAGGTTATGTGCATCAAGTGTATGATAAAATTGCAAAAGAAAATAAAAGACCTTCGCGATTTTATTTATGCGGATGGAAGAGCATGGTTGATGAAGCTAAACAACGTATTGTTGATTTAGGTTACGATAGAAAAGATATTCATTTAGAATTATACGGATAGAAATAAAAAAGGCTTCAAAAATTTTGAAGCCTTTTTTATTTTACTGAATTGCATTCAAAACAATTTCTTTTATTTTATTTAAAGGAACTCTTTCCTGCAACATTGAATCACGGTAACGAATGGTAACTGTATTATCTTCTTTTGTTTGATGATCGATGGTTACGCAAAACGGCGTGCCTATTGCATCCTGGCGGCGATAACGTTTTCCGATGGCATCTTTTTCTTCATAAAAACATTTGAAATAAGGTTTGCATTCGTTCATTAATTCACGAGCAATTTCAGGCAAGCCATCTTTTTTTGTTAACGGAAGAATGGCCAATTTATTTGGTGCTATTTTTTCGGGAATATGCAACACAACACGAGTGTCGGTTGTACCATCTTCTTTCGAAATTGTTTCTTCGTTATAAGCATTGGAAAGAATTAATAAAAACATTCTGTCCAAACCAATGGAAGTTTCTACAACATACGGAATGTAGTTGCCATAAGGCTTTCCGGTTGTTGCATCAACATCGGCATCAAAATATTGCATTTTCTTTTTGCTGAATATTTCGTGCTGCTTTAAATCAAAATCACTTCGACTATGAATGCCTTCTACTTCTTTAAATCCAAAAGGAAATTCAAATTCAATATCACAAGCTTCTTTGGCATAGTGCGCTAATTTAACATGATCGTGATAACGATATTTATTTGCATCAATGCCTAAACTTAAATGCCAAT
>CAILAF010000276.1 GCA_903832075.1 uncultured Chitinophagaceae bacterium | reverse complement strand
TTTGAAGGTGTAGAAGTATTGATAAAACTTATTGTACTATTATTTTCTATTACTTGAAACTAAACTTGTATAGAACCCTGCATTTGGTGATGGATAAATAACAACAGGCCAAGTAATAGTATCTGAACAAGATGATGAAGTAAGTCGGGCAACTAATGTAACATTATATGTTCCCGGATCATCATAAGAAATTGTAGGGTTTGTTTCTGTACTAACATTACCATCACCAAGATCCCATTGGTAATACAAAGAACTTGCACCACCACCTGAAGATTCATTGGTCATTGTGAATTTGTTATTCTTAAAACATTGAATTGAAACAGGATTGGGAACAAATGCTGCATGCAATCCTTGAACAGCAACTGTTTTAGAATATGTTGCATTACAACCGCCATTTGAATTATTCGTTGCTTGTAATGTTACAGTATATGTTCCTGCATTGCCAAATACTTTTGTTGGATTTTGAGCAGATGAATTAGTGCCATCACCAAAATCCCAAACATAATTTAATGAACCGGAAGAAACAGTTGAATGATTAGTGAAAACAAAATTGCCGGTTGTTCTACATTGATTTTCTGTATTAACACTAAAATTAGCTACAGGTGAAGGATAAACAGTAACTGTATGACTAATAGTATCAGGACAACCATCTGCTCCGTTTGAATTAGCAATCAAAGTAATTGTATAAGTTCCCGGATTAGAAAAAGTTTTAACCGGATCTGTATTTGTACTTGTAGTGCCGTCTCCTAAATTCCATTTATAAAATAATGAACCATTGCTTGTTGATGACTCGTTAGTCATTGTAAAAATATTTCCAGTTTGGCATTGCAATGAAACCGGATTAGGTGTAAACGCAGCATTGTTTCCAACAACATTTACTGTTTGAGTAGATGTGCTGCTACAACCTTGTGAACTTCCGTTTGTAGTAGTTAATGTAACTGTATAATTACCTGTATGTGCAAATGACTTTACAGGATTCTTATCTGTTGAAGTTGTACCATCACCAAAATCCCAAGTATAATTTAAAGTTGCACCAACCATTATGCTTGATTGGTTATTAAAAACAAATTGATTGTTGCTTTTACATTGTGTGATTGAATTAACACTATATGCAGCAGTAGGAATTATACAATTAGTATTATTTGCAATAACTTTTGTAATACTATCCTTACAACCAAAGTCACTTGTAACAACTAACTTAACGTGATAATTACCAGAGGTTGCATAAGTTTCTGTTGGATTTACTAAATTAGAATTATCTCCATTACCTAAATCCCACCAATAATACATAGAACCACTTGCAATTGTTGATGTACTGATGAAAGTAAAACTTTTACCATTTAATGTTCCGCTTAATGTTTTATAATCAACATTAGGTTTAGGCATTACATTGATGAATATTTCGGAGAAAGCATAATCGCTTCCGTTTCTTACATCTAAATGAATTTTAAAATTACCGGATTGATTATAAGATTTAGATGGATTAGCTTCTGTTGAAGTTGTACCATCACCAAAATCCCAAGCGTATGTTACACCATGGCCAGATGTTGAATTATTAGTAAAAATAAAATCATTACCCTGAATACATTGCTTGTCTGCATTCACAGCGAATGATGCATAAACTGTTGTAAGATGATTATTAATTATAGTTGTATTAGGCTCAGATGAAAATGCCTCCTGCGTAAAACTGGTTATAGAGAAACCAATTAAAAGTGCTAAGAATAGCACCGTCTTTTTAAGGATTTGGTAGAAATTTTTCATGGATTGGATTATAGGATTGATTGGATATGGGATATATTAGGAACATATATGCAAACAGCCCGATCATTAGCCTTTTGAGCATTATGAACGAGCTGCTTTATTAAATAAGGTGGTACGGATTGTTTAACGGTGCCGCAATGCTTTGTTTTCATAGCACCTGCTTGAAACAACTGTGTTGCAAACTTCAACACACAGTTATACTGGATATTGGATACCATGGACAAAGGATTTTAATATTTGGTTTTTTTAATAGGATGTCTGAAGTGTTAATTCAGCTCATTTGGATATTGTTCC
This sequence comes from uncultured Chitinophagaceae bacterium, assembly GCA_903832075.1. Taxonomy (GTDB): domain Bacteria; phylum Bacteroidota; class Bacteroidia; order Chitinophagales; family Chitinophagaceae; genus CAILAF01. The sequence continues at coordinate 1,489 of CAILAF010000276.1, read as the reverse complement.
ACTAAAGTATAGTGGTTATTTATACCAAACAATTGTGGAGTATCAATTCAAGGTCTTTTTAATTCAATTAAAGGTCTTTTTAATTTCTACCCTATTGAATTAAACCCGTTTTAATTTCTGAAGTAAAATGAAAGGAGAATTATTTTAAGTACCCGAGTATTTTCAACATGCTTTGTGCTGATTGTTCTTTTGCATATAACCAATCAATTAGCTTACCGCTTTTATCATACTCAATAATAACATGTTTAGGAGAAGGAATTAAACAATGTTTAATTCCACCATACCCACTTATTTGATCTTGATAAGCACCGGTATGAAAAAAGCCAACATATAAAGGTTCTTTGTTTATAGCAGAATCGGTGCTTTCATTAATGTTTTTAAGTTTAGGAAGAAATACTTCATTAATATGTTCTTCACTATCATAATAATCATGACTATCGCAAGTAATGCCACCTAATACAACTCGATGATATTCGTTCTCCCATTTATTAATGGGCAACATCAAAAATTTTTCACCAATTCCCCAAGTATCAGGTAATGTAGTAATGAAAGAAGAATCAATCATATACCAACACTCTCTGTCGTTCTGATTTTTTTGTCCTGTTACACTATAAATATGTGCCATACTCTCTCCTACAGTAAAACTTCCAAACTCTGTATAAATATTAGGCATAGGAACTTTTGCCTTTTTACAGGCTTTCTTAATATTGGCAACAATTTCATTGATCATGAATTGATAATCGTACTCAAAACCCAAAGAATGTTTAATAGGAAATCCACCACCAATATTGATTGAATCTAATTCAGGACAAATCTTTTTTAATTGACAATACAAGTTGATAATCTTATTCAATTCACTCCAATAATAAATATCATCTTTGATTCCTTTGTTTAAAAAGATGTGTAACATCTTTAATTGAAACTTATCTTCATAACCTTCAATCTCATCAACATAAAATTCTAAAATATCTTTTGGTCTTATTCCTAAACGAGAAGTATAAAAAGGAAAAGTAGGTTCTTCTTCAGCTGCAACACGAATACCCAATTTAAAAGGTTCTTTTACACTTTTTCTATATGCTTTTAGTTCTTCTTTATTATCTAAAATAGGTATCACATTTTTAAACCCTGAGTTAATTAGTTTAGCAATTCGAGAGGTGTAATTTTTTTGTTTATAACCATTACAGATGATAAAAGTTTCTTTGGTTATTTTTCTTCTTTGATATAAACGATTTACAATTTCAATATCATAAGCAAAAGAAGTTTCTAAATGAATTTCATTCTTTAAAGCTTCCTCTACTACAAAACTGAAGTGCGAACTTTTTGTACAATAGCAATAAAAATATTTTCCTTCATATTTATGTTTCTTGAAAGCATCAGCAAACATTTTTTTTGCTTTATTGATTTGTTTTCCAATTTTCGGTAAATAAGAAATCTTTAAAGGTGTTCCGTATTTATCTATTAATGCTTTTAAATTTAGTTCATTGAATTC
>CAILAF010000275.1 GCA_903832075.1 uncultured Chitinophagaceae bacterium | reverse complement strand
TCAGGTTGAAAATAAATTTGTCCTATATCGGATAACTCATAATAATATTTCCTAAAATTTTTTCTATGCTGTAATACATGCGTATCCAAAACTTCCATCTGTCCTCTTCCTATTGCTGCACATATATTACTAAGCCTATAATTATATCCTATCACGGAATGTTGATAATGCGCTGCTGGATCTCTTGCTTGTGTAGCTAAATATCTTGCTTTATTAATTGCTTCAGCATCTTTACTTATTAATGCTCCCCCACCGCTTGTTGTAATAATTTTATTGCCATTAAAACTAAGAATACCAAAATCGCCCCAAGTACCACATTTTCTTCCATCAATTGAAGAACCCAATGCTTCTGCTGCATCTTCAATTACTTTTATATCATAGCTTTTTGCAATCGCACAAATTCGTTTCATTGATGCAGGCATGCCATATAAATGAACAGGAATTATTGCTTTAGGTTTTTTGCCACGACTGATACACCACTTAATGGCAATCTCCAATTGTACAGGATCCATATTCCATGTATCAAATTCCGAATCAACAAATACTGGTGTTGCACCAACATAACAAATTGGATTTGCAGATGCTGCGAATGTCATACTTTGACAGATTACATAATCACCTGTTCCAACTCCACACAAAAGCAATGCAAGATGTATTGCAGATGTTCCGGAATTCAATGCTGCAACATGAACATTTTCTCCTAAATACTTTTCCAAATCAATTTCAAATCCATCTACAAATGGACCTAATGGCGCAATCCAATTTGATTGATATGCGGTTCGCAGATATTGCATTTCGTGTTCTCCCATGTGAGGAGATGATAACCAAATTTTTTCGTGCACCTCATGTGGAGCAGGAAGCGTGGCTAAAGAAGTAGTTTGAATTTTATTTGGATTCTTCATACGTTGATATTTTGAGAAGATTTCATTTAATATATCTATCTATTCGAAAACACATTATTTATAAATTAGTTCTTCTGTTTTTGTTAATTTGTAGATAAGTTCAGTTCTTGATTTTACCATCATCTTTCTAAATATTCTCTGCACATGATAATTAACAGTGAATCTTGAAATACCCAATTGCTTTGAAATCTCTTCATAAGTAAATCCCTGTTGTAAACAGTTAGCAATCTGCCGTTGCCTTATATTCAAATCATCTTGCAATACAACTGCTGATTGTTTACGATGTATAAAATTTATTATTCTTAACATTGCTTTAGATGAAATAAAACTTCCCTGAAAACAGCATTCTTTAATAGCAGAGTAAATATCATATAGTGTACTACTTTTAAGTAAATAACCACTTGCACCTTTCATAATGCTTTCTACGACCATTTCTTCATCACCAAAATCTGTATATACTAATAATTTTGCTGCGGGAAATATTTCTGCTAAATGTGATAAAATATCCATCTTCTGCCTATCTGCAGGTTGACTGTAATCAATTAGTATAACATCGGGAGTTAATATTTTTTCTCGTTTTCCACTATGCTCAAATTCAATAAAATCAGGAAAAGAAAATACAATCTGTAAATCAGGGAAATTGCCGAGAAATATATTCAGATTTTTAAGAAGAGAATTATCTTCTTCTATTATACCTACTTTTATCATATTCATAAAAATTATTGGATTAAAATCAAAAAGCTATCGCTATTCTCAATCACAGTTTAAGAATTACACTAAAAAATAAAAACTGCCTGTTTGCATCAAATAGAAATGATGTTGAATATTGAAAGTGGAATAATGATAATTAAACAATTCATTTTAACAGGCTTTGACTACTTAAATTAATAGACCCGATTTATTAAGTGCAAGTTGGCAATATGTTAACTCTTATAACGTAAATTTCTCGTCAATGAATTATATTTTTTAAGCAATTTTTTATTAGATATAACAAGTAAAAAAACATAAAAAAATATTTGCTTAATTTATGCAACTCTTTGATGATTTAATGAAAATCAATTAGCAAAATAATTTGTAAATTTTTCAAATTAGAAATAGGTAAGACAAGAGAAACTAAGAAGTGTTGGAATTGAAAAGAGAAAGATGTAATGACTAAAAAAAATTGCAGTAGCTAGTTGTATTTATTGGGAGAAAAAAGAAATGCTAAATACATTAAATTAAAGAAGAATTTTCTTACAAGAGAAAGAAGAATTACAGTTGCAACAAGTTAAAATTTTATTATGCTCTCTACTAAAAATATTAACCGATACTATGAAACTAAAGTGAATTATCATTTATAAACTAATCAATTCTTAAATTGATTGGGATCCCTTGGCTTTTGTTTGCCTAACAACATGCACAAACTTGCTTCATAATGTGTAACATCATAATAAGGGCGATATAATGGATGCTCATAAGATAAATTAATTTTAAACTTTTGATTTACATCAAAACCTAAAATTCCTATTACAGTTTTAAGTGAACGCTCTGCAAATTGAAATGTCATTGAATTTTTAGAAAAATATTTTTGCCAGGCAACACCAAAAACCTCTTCTTGTATAGGCTCTGTATCCCCTACTCTATATGGATCATAATCTCGCAAATACATTCCTTCTTTCCACAATAAATAATTAAAATGAATTGTATTATTATCATTTATTGCATAACTAAAACTATTTTGAATTGCTACACGATGACGTTTTCTGAAATCAGTATGCCATGGTGAAGGTGAAAACTCTGGACAAAACAAATTATATATTCCTACTCCTGTTTCAAATCTTATATCACAATTTTCATAACGATAAAAAATGCCTGTACTATAATTAATATAACCCATAGAAACGTCAACAAGCGGATAACCTACAGGTCTGGTTGATGGTGGAAAAACTTTTATAATATTAACATCGGCGTAACGATAATACCTTCCCTGAGCTTCATTTAAATTTCCTTCATTATAAGAAACTTGAAAGCCTAAACGCAATAAGCTAAATCCTTTGTCATCTAATATCCATTCTTTCGCTACAGAACCGCCAATATAATTACTCGTTACTTGAAAGTTCTTATCACCCGAATGAAAATAGCTGATACCTAAACCCCATTTTCTTTTTTTTCCAATTCTAAAATCAGCCGAAACATTAGTATAATTATTATTTCCGGAATCACTTCTTATCATTGCATGATATGCAGATAATCTGGCTCCACCTTCAAAATAACCTGTTAATGCAGGATTCATTAAAAGTGGCATTGATTGATAATCAGAAGCACGAACTTCTTGTGCATTTGCTTTGTAAATAACAAAACAAATGTATAATAGCAATATCGGTATCTTTTTCATATGATGTAGATTTTAAAATTTACAATAATTAGTACATCAACTAATTCTAAATAAAATCATTTTAACAGATCACTTTCTTTCATTACAATAGGATAACCATCAACATCTCTAACAAAAATTAATTTTTCTTTAAAATGATAATGAATTGTTTCCATTTTTTCAGGATCATCAAAAAACATTGCTTGCAATGTATCCATTGGCAAGTTTGCACCGCCTGCTGCAATGGAAGAAGTAAATGCAACATGACGAATATTGATCTCAGTAATCTTTGGAATTCCATTTGCATCTTCTTTATAATCAACAGTAAAAATTCCATTTAAGTTTGTTTGTAATGAAGATGAAATTAATTCCAATGCTTTCTTTGAAATTTCAACAAGCCCCGGTTCATTCAACAATCTTCCAAACGAAGTATTACCTGTAATGCCCGATGGCGCTATCTTTGACATGATGTAATAAACTCTTTCACCACAAGCTGTTCGTAATAATTTACCATTAAAATATAAAAGTTTACAACCCATATTCCTTCCCGGCAAAAACTCGGAAGCAATAAATTCTGTTACCGCAGGATTAATTGAAATCCATTCTTTCAATGCTTTTTCACTTTCAATTTTTAATGAACCTAATCCACTTGAACCTTCTGTACTTCTTACCCAAAATACTTCTCCAACAATTTCTTTCAATTGGTTATAAGAATAATTTTTTGGATCAATGCGATAAAATTTTGGAACAAATCCTGTACTTTTTAATCGCTCATGCAATCTGTGTTTGTTAATTATTTCCAATGCCAACTTATATTCAGGCAAATGCAATTTTATTTTTTTATGAAGACTTGATG
>CAILAF010000274.1 GCA_903832075.1 uncultured Chitinophagaceae bacterium | reverse complement strand
TTCTTCATAAGTATGTTGATCAAATTTTTTCTCTTTGCTTTTACAAGAGAATAAGGTAAGTAACACAAAAGTTGCTGCGATTAAAATGTTTTTCATAACTAAAATTAAAAAATAAATCTTACATCATCGTTTTATCATGCTTCTTGTCCTATCCAAACTGCGCCACCAATACTGTTACGCAATGCTCCTGTAACACTTGCCAGCACTGTATTTTCTTCTCTCCAACGCAATTCACCCAACAATGCCATAATCAATGCTTCTTTATAATCAACAATTAATTTATCAGGAACAATCAATTCCATTTGATAGGATTGAACAACATTTTTTATTCTTTCAATCAAAAAATTATTATGTGCGCCACCGCCAGTAACTAATAATTTTGAATGTTGAATTTTAAATTTTGAATTATTTATGGCATACCCAATTTGTAAAGCAATATGTTCAACATAAGTTCTTAAAGCATCTTCATTAGATAAGTTGAATGATTTGATTAATGGATAAACAATATCTGTTCCAAAATTATTAGCCAGCGATTTTGGATAAGGTTGTTTATAATAATCCAAAGCATTTAATTGTGTAAGCAATGCAGTATTGATATTTCCGCTACGAGCAAAGTTGCCGCTATCATCATATTTTTTTCCTGCATCATTTGCTAATAAATTCAAGACACGATTTGCCGGACAAATATCAAATGCCACATAATCATCTTTTTGTTTTATAGAAATATTTGCAATACCACCTATGTTCAACAAATAATCATAATCTTTCCATAGTAATTTTTCTCCAATAGGTACAATCGGTGCACCTTGTCCGCCAAGCGCAACATCCATTGCTCGCAAATCACTAACCACATTAATTCCTGTAACAGCGGCAATTGCAGCGCCATCGCCTAATTGAGAAGTCATTCTATTTTCGGGTGAATGAAAAACAGTATGTCCATGTGAAGCAATCATTTGCACTTGATGATGCAATGCATTTGCCTCAATAAATTCATTTACTTTTTCTCCAATATATTTTCCATAAGCAGCATGTAACACTAAATAATCAAACGCATTTAATGAAGTTGCATTTTGTAAACGATTTATCCAATCATCATCATAAGCAAAACAATCAGCCACTTTAATTTCATATTTCCAATTACCATTGCTTTCAACAAATTCAACAAAAGCAATATCCAGTCCGTCCAAACTGCTGCCACTCATTATTCCAATAGCTCTATAAATCATAATCAAAAAAAATTATTTGTTCAAACGAATAAAAATAATTCATCAATACTGATAAATTTCATTCATTTTTTTAAAGATTTGCCGTTACTTTACACGCTGCAATCTACCATCAAAACTGCATTTCAACAATGATCATTAATTTAAGCGAACAACACAGCCTGATAAGTAATTGGGTTTCTGAATTAAGAGATATAAATGTACAAAACGATCGTTTGCGTTTTCGTAGAAACTTAGAACGTATTGGCGAAGTGGCTGCATACGAAATAAGTAAATTATTGCCGTGGAAAGAAACAGAGATACAAACACCGTTAGGAATTCATAATAGCAAAGTATTGGAGCAACAACCGGTATTGGCTACAATTTTAAGAGCTGGTTTGCCTTTACATGCTGGCATGTTGAATTTTTTTGATAAAGCAGACAATGCATTTATCTCCGCATATCGCAAACATCATCATGATGGTACTTTTGAAATTAGTTTGGAATATATGAGTTGCCCATCATTAACTGATAGAGTTGTAATTATCAGCGATCCAATGTTGGCAACAGGTTCATCATTAGTAAAAACAATTAATTATATGAAACAAGAAAATTCACCATCTTCTTTTCATATTGTTGTTGCCATTGCTTGCACTGTTGGTATTGAATACATTCATCGCGAATGCGGAAATGATATAACCATTTGGTGCGGAGATATTGATGATGAATTAACAGCCAAAGGATATATTGTTCCCGGATTAGGCGATGCAGGCGATTTGGCATTTGGCACAAAAATGCAGGCCTGATTTTCTGAAATTTTGTTAAATCATTTTTCTTCGTATGTAGTTTACAGCATTTCCACTACTTTAGGTATCTTATTTATTGAATGAAAAAGTTTATTGGTATATACTGCTTACTATTTGTGCTGATAAAATCATCTGCACAAGACCCTCATTTCTCACAATTTTTTTCATCACCACTTACATTAAGTCCGGCATTTACCGGCAAGTTTGATGGTAATTATAGAGTGGCGGGAGATTATAGAAATCAATGGCCCACCATTAATAATGCATTTACAACCGCAACTGCATCAGTTGATTTTCATATTATGCAAAATAGAATTCCCAGCAATGATACTTGGGGCTTAGGATTTATGGGATACAATGATAACAGTGCCAATGGTGCCGTTGGTTTTAATTATTTTACTGCATCAACAGCTTACCATAAAGGATTGGATGAAGAAGGCTATCAACAATTAGGTGTTGGCGTTCAAGTAACTTATGCCAACATGTTAATTAACACCAGCAATTTAAAATTTGAAGATCAATTAACTTCAAACGGTTTTACCGGTGTTACTAATGAAGTATTCAATAACTCAACTTTAAAATCTAATTATGTTGATGTGAATGCCGGTGTATTATATACAGGAAGCACAACTGATAGAAATAATTTTTATGTAGGTGTAAGTTTATATCATATAACCAGACCAAAACAACAGTTTACCGGTGCATTATTTAATTTAAATCCGAGAGCAACTATTCATGCCGGAACATATTTTCCATTTGCACAATCAATCTCTTTACATTTAAGTGCCATGCAAAGTATTGAAGGTGGTGCATCTGAAACACTTCTTGGTGGCGCATTTCAAATTGATGCCGATGATGCAAATGAAAAAAATTTTAGTTTCTATTTAGGAAGTTGGATGAGATTGAATGATGCAATTATTCCATATGTAGGATTAGAATTTAGCGGATACAGATTAGGCGTAACTTATGACATAAATACATCCAGTTTAAAAACTGCATCACAAGGAAATGGTGGTATTGAAGTTTCGCTGATATATACTTACAAAGAAAATAAAGACAGAAGTATCAAATGTCCTAAATTTTAATTTTCCCTTTATTTTTGTTGCAATGAAAAAAATTTTCTTACTAATTAATATTAGTTGCATAATATATTCATGCAATAACACAACATCGAATACGCAAATTAATAAAGACACTGTTTTTATTAATCATGATACGATTCCCGAATTTCGAACGATCATACAAACAAAACCTATTGCTAATTATAAAGAAAATGTAAATGATTCATTAAATGGCTGGAGTTTTGCCATACAAGTTTTTGAAATGAAAGAAACATTTCATTTTTTAATGAAAGTGAAATATGAAGAAGTTTTTGCAACAGATACTTTAAAGATTCCAAATTTTGGTGTTCATCCTAAAATTGAAATTCATCAAGGCAAAGAAAAAAATTCTTGCATCGTTGGATTCTTTGATAAAGAAAATGTTTTTCGAGAATATAAATTAGTGGCTGTGAAAAATAATCAATTGCAAATAAAAACATTGAAACATTACGGTGTTTATAACACCATTAAAAACTATTAACCTAATTTTTTAAACTCATTTCAGCTTTCCACTCACATAAGGATTGTTCTTAACAATAAAACGATAGGGCAATAATGCATCTTCGCCAGAATATTCCACACCAATTCTTGCAGTAGCTAAATAATCTTTCTTTTTAATAATAAAACCATCCTCTGCTATAAAGATTACATCTTCCAATAAATTAATCCCACTATGTTTTGTATTAATACCCAATGCTTTTGCAACATTTCCGGGACCTTTTGTTAAAGTAAGATCTAATTTTTTCTTTTTTGTTCTTTTCAACATAACATCAATTCCAACCATTGGTTTAATGGCTCTAATTAATATTGCATGAGGGATATCTTTTCCGTTAGTCACCACATTAAATAAGTGATGAATCCCATAACACAAATACACATAAGCCACGCCACCACTGCAATACATCACTTCGGTCCTATCAGTTCTTCTGCCACCAAATGCATGTGATGCTTTATCAATAACACCGTTATAAGCTTCAGTTTCAATGATTCTTCCGGCAGTGATAATACCATCAAATTTTGTTACTAAAATTTTCCCCAATAATTCTTTGGCAACAGCAACAACATTTTTTCTATTATAAAAATCTGATGATAATTTTTTCCAATGCAATGATTTGTTTTCTTTCATTCTCATTATTTTTTTTAAAGAGTTACATTTACACTTTAATGATTTAAAAATAATCCTATTTGTTGAAAGAAATTATTATAGCAATACAAGCTTACGGACAAGCGCATCAATTCATAAAAAAACATTCTTTATGGAGATGGATTTTAATTCCGGGCATATTGTATGCATTGTTGTTTATGTTTAGCATGTATTATTTCAGCC
>CAILAF010000273.1 GCA_903832075.1 uncultured Chitinophagaceae bacterium | reverse complement strand
ATAGTAGAAAAATTTTTAAAAGAAAAAAATATTGTTGCTGAAATTCATGAAATTAGTGGTAGTGTTGAAATTGCGCCTGGCATTGGATTGGCAGATGCTATTTGCGATTTGGTAAGCAGCGGTTCTACTTTATTTATGAATGGATTAAAAGAAGTTGAAACAATCTTGCAATCGCAAGCTGTTTTAATTAAGAATAAAAGTTTGAATGATGATCAGCAAAAATTATTGAACAAATTATTATTCCGAATTCAATCTGTAAAAAAAGCAAAGAACAATAAATACATTTTATTAAATGCGCCGAATGAAAATCTAAAACAAATTATTTCTTTGCTGCCGGGCATGAAAAGCCCAACAGTATTGCCTTTGGCAGAAGCAGGATGGAGCAGCGTTCATAGTGTTTTAAACGAAAATGAATTTTGGGATATCATTGAACAATTAAAAGCAAACGGTGCTCAGGGAATTTTAGTTGTGCCAATTGAGAAAATGATTATTTAAGTTAAAAGAGAAAAATGAAAACTTATTTATATCCTGATAAAAAAGATTGGAAGGAACTTTTAATGCGACCTTCATTTGATTCTTCTTTTTTGCAAAAGAAAGTGAAATCAATTTTGAATGAAGTAAAATTGAATGGTGATGAAGCTGTAAAAAAATTCACTCAGCAATTTGATGGAGTTGAATTAGAGAATTTCATCGTTGATGAAAAAGAAATCAAAGAAGCATCAGCATTATTATCAAACGAATTAAGACAAGCAATTCAGCAAGCGGCAATAAATATTAAATCATTTCATCAAAAACAAATAACCGAAGTTGAAGTAATTGAAACAATGCCCGGCGTAAAATGTTGGCGCAAAAGTGTGGCTATTGAAAAAGTGGGTTTGTATATTCCCGGTGGAACAGCTCCTTTATTTTCTACAATTTTAATGTTGGGAATTCCGGCACAATTAGCAGGTTGCAAAGAAATAATTTTGTGTTCACCGCCAAATAAAAATGGCAAGATGCATCCTGCAATTTTATTTGCTGCGCAATTGGTTGGTGTTACAAAAGTTTATAAGATAGGCGGAGTACAAGCCATTGCTGCTATGGCTTTCGGCACTGAATCAATTTCTCAAGTAAATAAAATTTTTGGTCCGGGTAATCAATATGTTACTTGTGCAAAACAATTAATTCAGCAGGAAGGTATTGCCATTGATATGCCTGCAGGACCGAGTGAAGTTTGTGTGTTAGCAGATGATTCGGCTGATGCAAGTTTTGTTGCAGCAGATCTTTTATCGCAAGCAGAACATGGAATTGATAGTCAGGTTTTATTGGTGAGTTGTTCTGAAAGTTTAGTTCAAAAAGTTGAAGAAGAATTGAATAAACAATTAGAACTTTTATCCAGAAATATAATTGCAAAAGGTGCATTAAAAAACAGTAAAGGAATTGTGCTAAAAAATTTGAATGATGCGATTGAATTAGTAAACGAATATGCACCGGAACATTTAATTATTTCTTGTAATGATGATGAATTGATTGCAGAAAAAATTATGAATGCCGGATCAATTTTTCTTGGAAATTATTCTCCTGAAAGTGTTGGTGATTATGCAAGCGGAACAAATCATACTTTGCCGACAAATGGTTTTGCAAAAGCTTATAGCGGTATAAGTGTAGATAGTTTTGTTAAAAAGATAACTTATCAAAAGCTTACACAGCAAGGATTACAAGGAATCAGTAAAGCTGTTGAATTAATGGCAGAAGCAGAGGGATTGGATGCGCATAAGAATGCAGTTAGCATCAGAATTAAAAATTAGTAATTAAAAAATAAGGATTGAATGAATTTTCAATTAAATAAATTAATAAGAGAGAACATCAAGACCCTTACGCCTTATT
>CAILAF010000272.1 GCA_903832075.1 uncultured Chitinophagaceae bacterium | reverse complement strand
TAATTGATAAATAATATTTTCAATTTCATAAGGCAATGTAAATGCGGTAATAAAACCAATATTGCCTTTTAATTTTTTTACATTATCATCTGTTGAAAAATTTTGTGAAACAATCTCAAAACTTTTCCCTGCTTTTAATTGCGTGTATGCTTGTTTAATTTGTGTAAATGCATTAGCCGTATCTTTTCCCAATGCAACAAAAACCTGTGCAATTAAAATATCTTTTTTACTTCTTTCAAATGCTTCTTTCATTAATTTTTTAATATCGGCTTCTTCATTAATAACAGATTCAGCGATTTGTTTTTTAAAATTATCATTCTCAACTGCAACAGAAGCTTGTTCATTCAAATGTTCATCATAAGCCGCTTGCACTTTTAATTTATAGTTGATGAACAATTGTAAATAATCGTTTAATGCTTTTTGCCTGTTTGAAGAAGTAGCCGGACTTTTTTCAAATGCAACTAAGAATTCATTTTTACTTACCGGATGATTGCCATAAGTAAATAATGTTTGTGCGTTTATATTTGATGAAATAAATACAATTAAAAAGAACGATAAAAATTTTTTCATAGAAAAATGATAGCTATTTATTTTTCATTTTTGCATTGATAAGATCATCGAACTGTTCAATGCTTAATTGTTTGGCAATGATTCTTTTTTGTTCATCCAATAAATACAAAGTTGGTGTTTTTGAAACATCGTATAACTGCCGAAAGTTAGGCTGGCCGGCAGCTTGCTCAGCATCACGAACTGCTTTAGCTTGATAAACAAATATCCAATCGCTGCTGAATTTTTTTTCGTTCACAAATTTTTTCATCTCATCATTTGTTCCATCTTTCACATTTACGCTATATAATTTCATGCCCAATGGCTTCCATTTATTTTGATAAAATGAATCAACTCTTGGTAATTCTTCTTTACAATGTCCGCAAGTTGGATCCCAAAAAACAACCAATGTAAATTTTCCTTTTAAATCATACAACGAAATAATTTTCCCACTGGTATCTGTTAAATCCATGATCGGCGCAGGATTGCCTAATTGATTAGCAATTAAACTATATGCACGATCAAAAATTATTTTTCGTGATTGTGCATTTAAAAAAGTTGTATCTCCTTTTGAATAAAAATTTTCGAACAAATAAATAAATACTTTGTCTTGCCCCATGAATTCAGGATTCAAATATTTATTTGTGAACTTGGTTAATAAATAAGGATACATTTCTTTTCCTGTTCTTGCCGAAAGCAACATTATTTTTATTTCTTTAATCAAAGAATCAGGCTCAGGGAAAACATAATACTTAAAATATTCATCTATTTTTTGTTCAAAGAAAGGAGTGTGTAATAAACGATCATCATTAAAGGATACATCATCCCAAAAATGTTCTTTTACAAAATAATAAGGATAAGAGGAATCTGCTTTTCCTTTGACGATTGGAATTGCAGGAGCTTCTGGTCTTTTCATTGCAGATAATAATATTGCCAATAGTGATTTAGGATTTTGTTTGATGATGTTATCGCGATAAACTTGTAACTCTTTATTTTCTTTGATGATCTCGTTTCTAAGATTGACTGAATCTTTTTTTGTTTTGGCAGTAGCATATTGTTTATTTAAATCAGTCAGGGATTTTCCTTTTTGAAGTGTGTATGCAGAATATTGTTTGAATAAAGTATTATCCGGAGATCCGGAAATAACAACAATTTCTTTTTTAGACGAATCGGCAACGATAGAAAAATTTTGTTCTTTACCAATTAATAAATCAAATTGAATAGCCATTTGAGGCGATACAATAAAATAAATTCCGCCGGTTAATTTTTTATTTCCTTTAAAAACGCCATTACCTTTTGCATCGAGCCAAGCGGAGTCAGATAAAATTTTTCCGTTACCGAAATTGCCGCCTAAATACAAATAGCAATTTTTATATGGCGTATAAGTAATGTTGATATGATAACCGTTTGAATTAGATACAGGTTTCTTAATTGAATTTTGTGCAATCACAGAAAATGAAAAAGCGAATAATGAAATAAAAAGTAAAAGGTTCTTCATCAGTAATAAATTAGAATTGTAAATGTACGTAAATACAAGATTGGCGATTTTAATGAAACGCCGCCTGCACCTATTTTATAAAAACCTTAATACATTTTAAATCATTTCAACTTAATCTTTATTGCTTTCCTATTTTTGCCGCTGTGAAAAAACAGAAAAGACAAATTGTAATGTATGATGTGCTGGTGCAGGATTATGCTGCTGAAGGAAAATCGTTGGCAAAAGTTGACGGCAAAGTGATTTTTATTGAAAATGCAGTGCCCGGAGATATTGTAGATATTCAATTAATAAAAAGTAAAAAAGATTGGGCCGAAGCATATCCAATAAATTTTAAAAAATATTCGGAGAATAGAGTAAATCCTTTTTGTTCGCATTTTGGCGCTTGCGGTGGTTGTGTTTGGCAAATGTTGCCTTATGAAAAACAATTGTTCTACAAACAAAAACAAGTGGTAGATAATTTGCAACGTATTGCAAAAGTAAACTTGCCATCTATCAATGAAATTATTGGTGCCATTGAAACTCAGGGCTATCGCAATAAAATGGAATATACTTTTTCTAATAAAAAATATATTCCATCAACCGAATTTAGAAAGTTAAAAAGTGAAGGCGCTGAAATAATTAATGAAGGTGGTTTTGGCGGATTTCATGCCAAAGCCATTTTTGATAAAGTAGTTGAGATTGATAAATGTTATTTACAAAACGAACCAACGAATTTTATTCGCAAAGCCATTGTTGCATTTGCTAAAAAAAATAATTTATCTTTTTATGATGCAAGAACGCACCAAGGTTGGTTACGAAATGTAATGATTCGTTTGGCAACCACCGGCGAATTAATGGTAAATATTGTTTTGGGTTATGAAGATGAACAAAACAGAAAAAATTTATTAGATGAATTATTAAATGAGTTTCCGCCGATTACTACTTTATTATATACCATCAATACTAAATTCAATGATAGTATTTTTGATTTACATCCGCAAACTTATTACGGCAAAGGATTTATTATTGAACGATTAGAAAATTATCAATTTAAAATCAGTCCAAAATCTTTCTTTCAAACAAATACAAAGCAAGCTGAGAAATTATATCAGGTTACTCGAGATTATGCTGAATTGGATGGAACGCAAGTGGTGTATGATTTGTATTGCGGTACCGGCAGTATTGGAATTTTTGTAAGTGCATCAGCAAAAAAAATTATTGGTGTGGAAGTTATTAATGAAGCGATTGAAGATGCAAAAGAAAATGCAGCGTTAAACAACATTTTGCACTCTTTATTTTTTGCAGGAGATGTAATTGATATTTGTGATGATGTTTTTTTTGCAACACATGGCAAACCCGATGTAATTATTACAGATCCCCCAAGAGCAGGTATGCATGAAAAGTTGGTGAAAAAATTGTTAGATATTGCAGCACCAACAATTGTTTATGTAAGTTGCAATCCGGCAACGCAGGCAAGAGATGTGGCTTTGCTGGATGAAAAATATGCAGTAACAAAAATTCAACCGGTTGATATGTTTCCGCATACACATCATATCGAAAATGTGATGCAATTAAAATTGAAGTAAAAATAATTGATAAGAATAATTTAGAACGATGACACAATTTAGACCGAGCAGATTTGAGATTTTACCTCCCGTCATTAAAAATTTATTGATTATTAATGCATTGGTTTTTTTAGCACAGAATACTGTTGGCAAAAGTTATTTTAATATGGATGATATTTTTGCTTTGCATACTTGGCAAAGTCCGTTGTTTGAGCCATGGCAGTTTATAACGCATTTGTTTATGCATGGCGGATTTGATCATATTTTCTTTAACATGTTTTCTTTATGGATGTTTGGTTCAGTGTTAGAAAATTTATGGGGACCAAAACGTTTTCTTACATTTTATTTTATTTGCGGATTAGGTGCTGCATTGTGTCACATGATTGTATTATTTTTTGAGAACCAAAGCATGATTAGTGCTTTTTATACTATTAATCCTAATGCAGAAGATTATTTATTGAATGCACAGCACTTTATTGATAAATATATTCCCACTCCGCAAACTGTTCCTATAAATATTCAAACCGCAAAAGAAATTGTTGATGTAAGATTGAATGAAGCAACATTAGGTGCATCAGGTGCGGTGTTTGGTTGTTTGGTGGCGTTTGGTTATTTATTTCCTAATACTACTTTAATGATCTTCCCTATTCCTATTCCAATAAAAGCAAAAT
>CAILAF010000271.1 GCA_903832075.1 uncultured Chitinophagaceae bacterium | reverse complement strand
CTTAATTTCGTTTTTTAATGAGACTATCTACCAAACACTTACTTGGTATAAAAGACCTTAACAAAGAAGATATTCAATTAATTCTTTCTACCGCTTCGCAATTCAAAGATGTTTTACAAAGACCTGTTAAGAAAGTACCATCATTACGTGATGTAACCATCGTTAATTTGTTTTACGAGAACTCAACGCGTACCAGAATGAGTTTTGAATTAGCTGAAAGAAGATTAAGTGCCGATACGCTCAATTTTACTTTAAGTAGTTCTTCTGCAGCAAAAGGAGAAACTTTATTAGATACCGTGAATAACATCCTAAGCATGAAAGTGGATATGGTTGTTATGCGACATAGTGCAAGCGGTGCGCCACATTTTTTGTCTAAACATATTCCTGCGGCAATTGTTAATGCAGGTGATGGGATCAATGAACATCCTACACAAGCTTTGTTGGATGCATTTTCTATGATTGAGAAATTTGGAAGTTTAGAAGGTTTGAAAGTGGCAATTATTGGAGATATCATGCATAGTCGTGTGGCATTAAGTAATATTTATTTATTATCAAAAATGGGAGCGGAAGTAATTGTTGCAGGTCCACCAACATTAATTCCAAAATATATAACAGAAGCTTTTGGATTAAGAGTTGAATACGATATCAAGAAAGCATTGCAATGGTGTGATGTTGCTAATGTGTTACGTATTCAATTAGAAAGACAAAATCAACCTTTATTCTCTTCTTTGCGTGAATATAATTTAGCTTATGGCATAAGCAGAAGGTTATTGGAAAGTTTAGGAAAAGAAATTACCATTATGCATCCAGGACCAATTAATAGAGGAGTTGAATTAGATAGTGATGTTGCTGATGGACCTTATTCTATTGTTTTAAATCAGGTTGAAAATGGGGTGGCAGTTCGCATGGCAGTATTATATTTGTTAGCGAATAGAGAGAATTAAAATAATTATACGATTTACGAATTGGGATTTACGATTTCTTATCTATACATTTAAGTCGTAATTCGTATATCACATATCGTAAATGCTTCATTATGCGTATTTGTTTGTTTCCAGGCACATTCGATCCGGTAACATTAGGGCATGTAGATATTATCAATCGTGCAATTCCTTTGTTCGATAAAATTGTAGTAGGTATTGGTATCAACTCATCAAAGAACCCAATGTTTAGTCCGGAACAAAGAGTTGAATGGTTTAAAGAAATTTATCAAGATCAACCTTGTGTTGATAGTGCGATGTATGATGGATTAACTATTGATTTTTGCAAAACAATTGGAGCAAGATTTATTTTACGTGGAATTAGATACGTAAGCGATTTTGAATATGAGAAAACCATTGCAGATGCTAACAGAACAATGGATAGTAATATTGAAACAGTTTTTTTAACAGGCGAACCAAAATATACTTCGGTTGCATCAACCATTGTTAGAGATATTATACGCAATGGTGGTAATGCTTCTCCTTTCTTGCCTGAAGCTGTAATTAAAAGTTTGAAATAAAATTATTTAGTTCTCCATTTTTCTATGATCTCCACAATACTTGGATAAGAATTTTTCAATGCATTATTGATCTCATTTTCATTCATCCATTTTAATTCGGTAATGTCTTCTGTTGTTTGAGGAATTAATTTTTCATTACTTGATGACTGCATTAAATACCAATGAGATTCTTTGATAACATCCTCTTTTATCCAATTATCAAAATATGCATGATAAGTTTTTCCAATAAATTTTATCAAATCTAAATTATTAATGCCTGTTTCTTCTTTCACTTCTCTTAATGCACATTGTTCTATAGTTTCGTTTGCATCTAATTTGCCTTTTGGTAAATCCCATTTTTCACGGCGGAATATCATCAATAATTCATTTCGTTCATTCAATACTAAACCACCACCGGCAATTATTTTTTTCATAACACGAATTACACAAATTAAAACGAATATTTCACAAAAAATTTATACAATACTTTCAATGATTATCTTAGCGGCATGACAAATGAAAAAGCTGTCGCTGAGAAATTATTACAAGTTCAAGCAGTAAAGTTAAGTCCTGACAAACCATTTACTTGGGCAAGTGGATGGAATAGTCCTATTTATTGCGATAACAGGAGGGTATTATCTTTTCCTTATGTAAGAGATTTCATTAAAAGCGAATTATGCAATGTAGTATTTGAAAAATTTCCTGATGCGCAATTGATTGCAGGAGTTGCAACAGCAGGAATTGCTTGGGGCGCAATGATAGCAGATCAATTAAAGTTACCTTATGTATATGTTAGGCCAAAACCTAAAGAACATGGATTAGGCAATCAGATTGAAGGATATTATGAAGCCAATCAAAATACAGTTGTGATTGAGGATTTAATTTCAACAGGTAAAAGCAGTTTGCAAGTAGTGGATGTTTTAAGAAATGCAGGACTGAAAATTACCGGAATGGTTTCTATTTTTAACTATGGTTTTGATGTTGCTGATACAGCATTTGCAAATGCAGCTGTGTCTTACTTATCATTAACGAATTATACAACATTAATAGATTTAGCCATCAGCAAAGGAATTGTTTCAGTAAATGATTTGGATTTGTTAATGCAATGGAGAAAAGATCCTGCTAATTGGAAACAATAACCAAAAGTGAAAAATGAAAAGTGTAATGAAACAAAAGATAAACAAATTCTAAATTTAGTTTTATGCAAAAGAAATTTTTATTGGTTGTAATAATAGCTTGTGTTGCTTTTTCTGTTAAAGCACAAGTCATGGCTGCTAAGCAAGAATGGGTTACTATTAAATCTGCAAATTTGAAATGTTGGGAATGTAAAGAGCGATTAGAACGATATTTAATTTTAGAAAACAATGCTACTTTTCAAAAAGGGTTGATTCAATGGAGATTTAATTTGTTAGCAGGTGAAATTCGTTTTCAATACATTCCTGACCGTGTTACGCCTGATGATATTCGTGTTACATTAAACAATGCAGGTTTTGATGCGGATGATGAAAAAGCCGAAGAAACTGCCTATAAAAAACTACCGCCTATTTGTAAAAGAGCAGAAGATGGTGGTGGCCCGCAAAAAGGAAAACCTTGTCATATACAGCCTAACAATTAATTGAAAAGATCTACTTTATGTCTGCCTTCATAATTAAAAGGCACATTTATATAAATACCTGCTTTACCTAATTTGGTATTGCCTTTAGCTGTTATCAATACT
>CAILAF010000270.1 GCA_903832075.1 uncultured Chitinophagaceae bacterium | reverse complement strand
TATTTTCGTTGGTTGTATAATTATTTGGAGTGAATGTAACTTTTAAAACAGTATTTGAATATTGCTGAAATTTCCAAATACCATTTTTTGCTTTAATAGTTGATTGAGAAGAAACATGTATTGCAACTATTAAAATAAATAAACAAACAGCAGTGATTCTTTTTTTCATAAAAAAAATTATGCTGTAAACTAATAAGAAAAAAAGGAAATAAAAAAGTCTTCTTAAAAGAAGACTTAGTATTAATACATCATTTAAAAAATCAACCTAACTTATAAAATTTAGGATCAATCGTTTCATTTATTTTATAATCGCTGTTTACCATATTAATTTCAACAGCACCAATTTCTAATTTTTCTTTCATTGGAAACTTAACGCCATTCACATCCTGGTAATCGCTGTAAGTAATAGTAAGTTTCATTTTTTTAGCACGGTCACTTCCCATTTGTTCAACCAATGCACCAATACCAAATTGCTCTAATGCTACTCTACCAACGGCTTCGGCTTGCACAACAAAAAAAGTTTTGCTATCAACATAATACATTATTTCTAATCCGCTGTTAAGTGTACATTTTATTTTAAAGCATTCAACTTTATTTATTTTAGATGTTCCAAGCAATTCTGCTTTGTGTCCTTTCGATGCATAATTTACTAAATGACCAAATGCACCTGCTGCATCTAATTCGTATTGTTCTTCTGCTAATGTTGAAGAATTTATTTTTGTTATTGAAGCATCCATTCCACTTCCCGAGCCAGGGCCATCCATACGCACCGCTGCAACTGAACCCGGACCGCCACCACCATCTCTAATCATAACTCTATCACCACCACCAAAACCTCTCATAGGTGGTGCATAAAAATAACCGGCAGTATCTGTTAATATAGAATATGATTTTCCCATTCCCATAATACCGGATACTTCTCTTCTTAATAACTTTCCATTTTCTTTAATTACTGTAACAGGAACATCCATTGGATTACCCATCATATTTAAAGTAATATCACTTTTGTATTGAACTGTTTTGACAGATTGTAATACTTCTCTTCCGCCAACTGCTGCTTCAAACTTGGATAATATTTCATCAACAGTTTGAGTTTGCGCAGTTAAAACAACAAAGAATAAAAAAAGAAAACCAATTATTTTTTTCATATATAAAGGTTTATTAAAAATATTGTTTCAAATTTATAGTTTATAAACTGAATGGATTTATCCATTTATCATTTTTACATCTTTTACAACATATCATGAATACATCATTTATAATTCAAGGAAAATTAGTAGATGTTTGGAAGAAAGAAATTTATCCTGCGGAAATATCGGTGAATGATGGAAAAATAACGTCCATTAAACGGATTCAACATTCATCATCCAATATTCTACATTATATTCTTCCCGGTTTCATTGATAGCCATGTGCATATTGAAAGCAGCATGTTAGTGCCAAGTGAATTTGCAAGATTAGCCGTAACGCATGGCACAGTTGCAACCATCAGCGATCCGCACGAAATAGCCAATGTGTGCGGATTACAGGGCGTTGAGTTTATGATTGAGAATGGAAAGAAAGTAAATTTTAAATTTAATTTTGGCGCACCAAGTTGTGTACCTGCAACAATTTTTGAAACTGCCGGCGCTGCATTGAATAGTGATGATGTAAAAAAATTATTAGAGAAAGATGAAATAAAATATTTGAGCGAGATGATGAATTTTCCGGGCGTATTAAATGGTGATGATGAAGTGATGAAAAAAATAAAATATGCTCACCAATTAAATAAACCGGTTGATGGTCATGCGCCGGGATTGAGAGGAGAAGATGCAAGAAAATATATTCTGGCCGGAATAAGTACTGATCACGAATGCTTTACAAAAGATGAAGCCTTGGATAAATTAAAATATGGAATGAAAATTTTAATTCGTGAAGGAAGTGCTGCAAAAAATTTTGAAGCATTGATTGATTTATTGAATGATTATCCAAATGAAATAATGTTTTGCAGTGATGATAAACATCCGGATAGTTTAGCAGTTGGACATATCAATCAATTATGTGCAAGAGCTATTGCAAAAGGAATTGATATTTTTAAAATCATTCAAGCGGCATGTATTAATCCAACGTTGCACTACAAGCTGGACGTGGGTTTGCTTCGAATTGGCGATCATGCAGATTTTATTATTGCAGAAGATTTAACTCACTTTAAAATAAAACAAACTTATATAAACGGAGAATTGATTGCAGAAAATGGAACATCATTTATTCAATCAGTTGATGTTGAGCCTATCAATCAATTTAGTTGTGATGAAATAAATGTTGTACAACTGAAAATAAAAGTAAATGAATTTCCAAATGAAAATGGAATGATTCCTGTGATGGAAGCATTGGATGGACAATTAATTACCAACAAACTTTTTTTACCATGGACGATGGACGATGGAGTATTGACAAGTAATATTGAAAAAGATATTTTAAAAATGGTTGT
>CAILAF010000269.1 GCA_903832075.1 uncultured Chitinophagaceae bacterium | reverse complement strand
CTACTTCAGGCAATAATTCCAAATCAATAAATTTATGTTTAAGTCCGGCATCGGTAAACACTGTAATATCAGTAAAACCTTTTTCCAATAAAAAAGTAACCATTATTAGAATGTTTTTTATATATGGCTGTTTGCCTGCTACACCTGCTATTCCATACGCTACATTGCCTCCATCAAGTATTACGCTGCGTTCCTGAATCTTTTTATTTTGGAAAAACTGACCGTCGGCATCATAATGTCCATACCTCGTTATATCTTCGTTTGAGGAAATAAACTGAATAAGGTCGTTAATCGAATTTATAGATACTGTAAACCAGGCAGGCATTTCTCCTGATTTTTTGGTGTAGTTTTTTTTCTCTTCGTTTAATAATTCGTAAAGATTATTTATTGATGTTTTTTTGCCTGCAACTACTTTACTTATCAAAATGCAAACTAATTTCTGGTCGGAGGTAACGTTGGCAATGGTTATTAATTCGAGGTTGGCACATAATGCCATTTCAGCATAATCTTCAATTCCCCTTTCTTTGCATTTATAATAATCTTCACCATTAAAAAAGCCGTTAGTAATTCCGTTTATATAATCTTCATATAAATTATATTTTTTGGTAACGGAATCACGGTATTCCAGTGGGCTAAGAAAACCATTTTTTAGTGCTGAAGAAAATTCAACAATACTATCAAACTTTTTATCTTTCACCCATTCCCGCATCTCAAATGCATTAGTTATTTCTTCCAATTGCATGCTTTCAGGATTTTCTTTTCGCGTGGAATCAAATTGCGAAAAGGCTGTGATATAACCTGCCTTTTTTATTTCATCATACTCTTTTGCATCAGTAATACCGGTTTCTGTACTCATTTTATATTCATCGAATTTTTGAAATCCGAGCCTCATTGATTACAGCAATTACCCTTTCTAAGCGCGGCATTTTACGTTAGCGATTGGAGGTTTTCAAATTATCACCTTGCTGCTTAGGACTACTTACGTTTTGAATATAAGTTATAATCGCTCTTACTGGGTTATCAATCGGTAATTTTTCAACTAATGTATTTAAATCATCGCACAAGCACTGATGCGCGCTCGTTCGTTCTTCGTAAGAGCAGCCAAGATGTTTCGTTTCCTCTGCTATTTGCCATAGTAGTAATTTGCTACTTATGGCAGATAAATACTGAGCTTCATCAATCAAGCACGCCCGTAATTCTTTGCTGTTGACCGTTAAATCTTGATTTTCGTTGCGCTTAGGATTTAGTTGTTTTTGTAATTCTTCGATGGCTTCGCGAATTTTAGCTAGGGCAATGTAGTTAGCAACCATTGCAGATTTGTAATCGGCTGCTTTCAGAGAAAAAAACAAAGGAGATCTCGGTTCATTTTCATGACTGGGTTGAGGTTTTGCAATATCTATTAAAGTTTCTTTAAATTTTCTTTTCGATTCTTTTCGCTGCTCATCTTTAAGCAACGCCCATTGTGTTGTTTTTGCTTTTTTTTGATAGGTCATTTCCTGTTTTTTTTTAATTAATGGTTGTTTCAATTCTAAAGCGAGTTTTAAATTATGCTCAAGATTATTATGTTCTACTTGAGTTTCTTCAAAGTCTTTTCTAATTTTAGTGATGTGTTTTTCAAGTTTTGAGATTTCTTGGTCAAATTCAAGTCCTGAGTACAGTTTTGAAGCCGGTTCTTTTTCCACTAAGGTGTTAAGTTCATCAGAAGCGTTGCGTTTTTCTTCGCTTAAACTATTTTGTGTTTGTGATAATGATTCATATTGACTCAAAATATAATCTAATTGGTTTAGTGAATTTGATTGGTGTAGTTTTTGTTCCAGAATAGTGATTTCAGTTTCGATTGTTGTTGATAGCTTTTGATTCTCGGTTAATGGGTCGCTTATTAAACCCAAATATAGTAGAACACTAAATAAAGCTTTATATAAAAAATGAAACGCATCTTGAATTTTTATAAGATTAAAAATTTTTATTTCAACTTCTGCTAACAATTTTTTTTTATTTTCTAGTTCTTCTGAAAGTTGAGCAGATGTTTT
>CAILAF010000268.1 GCA_903832075.1 uncultured Chitinophagaceae bacterium | reverse complement strand
GATTTTTCTTCAATTCTTCTCTTGCTATGGTCTCTTTAGCTGCGTGTTCAATTTCTGGGGGGAGGGACGATCCAACAGCTTCAAGAATATCTTTAGCGAATTTTGCGTCGATTTTGGCAATTTCTTCGACCATTTTTCTTGAACGTTTAATTCTTTCTTCGTTGACTTTTTTGGCGAGCCAGACTTTTTTTGCATTTAGTTTTTTATTTGATGATCTTAAATTTCCCATAACTTTATTTATTTCGTTTATCGAAAATTGGTGGATGGTGGAGATTCGAACTCCTATCTCAAGAATGTCAATCTTGTATTTTACCATTAAAATAACCAACCATTATTATTATTATTATTAATATCTAATGAAATACCCAGCCAACGCTGCAAACATAGAAATTGGCCAACCTAAAAAATTAAACAAAATCCAGAGCAATCTATCATTACTATTAATAAAATCATACCGGAACAATCTATACATGAATAGTGTCCAAATTAGTCCTACAAAAAAATAAATAATTATAAATGTCATAAATGTCATATTAACTCCTTAAATACAAATTCACTAAGTTTGGTATTAATTTCTCTTCGAGCCGCATGTTTATCTCGCCTTAAACATCTTCTTCTATGGGCGGTATCACAGGATCTTCTTAATCCACTAAACCCAATTGTATTTCTGTGAAATAATTTATTATAAGGATGCATATTTTAAATTGGCGGAATAAGAGAGGCTCGAACTCCCACTGGGTTTTAAACCAGCCTTGTTTAGCAAACAAGTCCAACAAACCATTATTTGGCTTTATTCCATTATCCTAAACCGTAACAATAAGAACATCCAACATTTCCACCTTCATGATGTCCACACCATTACATCCAGTTCCATCCAGTTCCATTACAATATTTACATTTTTTGGATGCTTCAGATTGATTTTCAACTTCTTCCAATGTTGGAGGCCGCAATTTTTTAATTGCTTTCATTCTATTAATTAACCATCTAGGTGCTTTAATAATCTTACAATTCATTTTTAAATGGTACGGATGACAGGACTCGAACCTGTGATGGATTACTCCGGGGCAATGTAAATGCCCTGCCGTTGCCTCTGGGCCACATCCGCATAAATTGGTCCACTCGGTCAGATTTGAACTGACATTATTTCGCATCCCAAATGCGATGCCATAACCAAGTTAGGCGACGAATGGATAAAATTGGCGGAAGACTGAGTATTCGAAACCCACCCCTTGCGGAGCAATCCGATTTCAAGTCGGTTACGGCAAACCTGTCCGTTTAATCTTCCTTATTATTGAATAACTATACTCGAACATTAATTAAATGTCAAGAAATTTTTGTTAAATAGTGTACAATTACGTCAAAGACTCTAAGGGCATCAAATAGCATCGAAAACATTGGTAACCTGAGTAAAACAACATTAACTTAATTACGATTTCCTCTCGTACAGTCGTAACATACTATTCTCTATCGCTTCATAAACCTTCTCGTTCCAACCAGCCGGATTTCTTCGACAGTACGGTGACCAGTTTAGACGTTACTAATTTACTGCTTATCCCTATGGTTATACGATCCTAATATTCAGGATTGATACCTCGGATTATCGCTTATTGCAGTTTAGCTCTACTACAATTTCCATTCGTCACTCTTTAAATGATGAGTTTCTAGCCCAACATCCTAACTAACAAAATTCAAAAATATAGCCGCTACTAACAATCAATTGTGTTTGCCTTGTTTAAACCATCCTATGGTCACTATATCGATATGCATATCCTTATGCACATTCTTTTAATTCAACTGCACATTGCCGGCAAAAGACTTTATTTCCAAAAT
>CAILAF010000267.1 GCA_903832075.1 uncultured Chitinophagaceae bacterium | reverse complement strand
GGATTCTAAACTATCCCAATAACTAACGGTAATACCAATTTCACTTCTTGCACTTTCATGACCCAAATAACCTTCCTGTTGTTGCGCCAATATTTCCATTCTATTTGCCATTTCGCTGTAATCCTTATCATCATTAGCTTTTATAGAAGTGAATATTACTGCATAATAAGGTGGCGGCGGAGTATCAGCAATCATAATTTTAGTTTTGCAAGTTGTAAAAATCGTTCGTGTAATTTTAATACTTGCGGTATCATTAATTGTTGTTCATCATTCACAATTACAAAATCACACAAACGCATTTTAATATCTTCATCAATTTGTCTATTCATTCTTGCCAATACATCTTCTCGGCTAATATTATCTCTTTCCATTGCACGTTGAATTCGCAAATGCTGCGGCGCGGAAACACCAATTACATAATCTATATTTAATCCTGAACCCGCTTCGAACATTAATGCTGCTTCTTTAATAACATAAGGTGATGTTTGCTGAGAAGCCCATTGCACAGCCATTTTAATTGCAGCAGGATGTACCAATGCATTTAATTTTTCCAATTGATAAACATCATTAAAAACTATATCAGCTAAATATTTTCTGTTTAATTTACCATTTGTATAAACTTCATTACCAAATTCTTTTTGCAACTCATTTTTTAAATGCTCATCTTCATTCATTACTTTTTTTGCAGCGGTATCTGCATCAAAAACAGGAATACCTAATGTTTCAAAAATTTTTGAAACAATAGTTTTGCCACTACCTATTCCACCGGTGATTCCAATTTTGAGCATAAAAATATTTTCAATAAAAAATCCGAAACTCAAGTTCGAATTTCGGATTTAGTTTTTAGAATTGAATGATTTATTTAGTTACAGTAACAGATTGTGCCTTATTAATATTAGCAGTCCATTCCATACTGATGGCACTTTTTTCAATTTTCAAATAACTGCCGGGATTTACTTCAATTTGTAAAGTGCCGTCTTCATTAACTTTATTAACCGTTGCATGAATGCCTGCAATGGTCACAACCTTATCACCCTTTTGCAAATTATCAATAAACTTTTTTTGTTCTTTTGCTTTTTTTGCCTGCGGACGAATCATGAATAACCAGAACACTAAAATAATTCCCCCCATTAAAAATAATTGAACTGATCCACCACCTTGTTGCGGATTGCCCATGATAAATAAAATTGAATTCAACATTGTTTTTGTTTTTATTATGTAATTATTGATTTTTTATTTTAACCGGATTAGGTTGTGCAACTTTATCATTTGTTTCAACACCTGTTATATCTCCTTCAAAATATAAAAAATGTTCTGTACCATTAAAAGTGTTGGTATTAACAATAAGTGTTTTACGAACATGGGATTGATTGATATGTTCGCTATTAAATGATCCTGTTACAATTCCTGTAGCGCCCGGTGCTATTGGTTCTTTGGTATAATCTGCTAAAGTGCAACCACAAGTTGCTCTGGCAGAAGTAATGATTAAAGGTTTTGTACCTGTATTCTTGCAATGAAAAGTTATTCTTAAAGTATCGCCTTTTTTTATGGTACCAAAATTTACTATTGAATCAATCCATTTAATAGATGTAAAGTTTGCACTGTCGGTTGCTGCTTTTTGCGCAGCAGCACTAACATCATTTCCATTATGACAAGAAGTGATGATAATAAAAGATAAAAAAGCCAACACTATTTGTTTCATACTAAATTAAATTGTTGGTGCAAATCTACTAAGCCTTTTGTTTATAAACTATTTTTTGAATTTTCCCCTGTGCTGATAATTCTTTATGAATACTATCTAATATGCCATTCACAAACTGTCCGCTTTGCGGTGTGCTGTAATCTTTGGCAATATCAATATATTCATTGATGGTAACTTTTGGCGGAATAGTTTCAAAATATAATAATTCACAAACACCCATTTGCATAATGATCATATCAATCACAGCAATTCTTTCCGAATCCCAATTTTTTAATTTTGGTTTTATCAATTCCAATGCATAATCTTTTTTCTCCTGCATTGTTACCAATAAATTTTTAGCAAACTCCCATTTTTCCTTAGTAATCATTTCTTCAATGTTATATGCAGTTGGTTTTTGCAAATAGCTATACACTAATTGTTCCATCATTTCCGCATCATCATCCCAATTATTAAATAATTCGGTAACATGCGATTCGAAATTTTCGTTTGGCAATAAAAGATTAGTGAAGATGAATTGCAAAATTTCTTTTTCTTTCTTTTTATCTCTAGATTGTTCAGTAATATATTTTTTATAAATTTCTGTTTCAACCAAGTTTTGATAAATTTTTCTGATAAGTTCTTTATCAGTTTTCAATACAGGTTTATCTAACTCCAAAGATTTCTTAAATGAAGCTGATTCTAATATTTGCCACAAACATTCATTGCCAGCAATTTTAATATTAACATTCAAATCAGCGGTGGTAATTAAATTTTTAGCTGCTCTGTTTCTCGAATCAGTTTCTGCAAAACGTGCAACTTCTGTAATAAAATAAACAAGATAAATGAATAGCTCTCTGCTTTTATCTAATTGTTTTTGTAATTCACGAACGGGGTCTTTAAAAAAGTTATTATCATTCGCAGTTTCAATAATGTACAACAACTGCATCACTTTAACTCTTATATTTCTTCTACTGATCATTGAACAAAGAACTTGTTTAAGGCAGCAAATGTAGCGGATAATGAACTTCGTTCAAAATCAAAACAATACAATAAATGAATTGTAGTTTTTTATTGATAAAAGATGAATGAAATTTTGGCATCTCAGTTTCGGAAACTTATTGCATCTTTGCCGCCATTTCTGACAGGCTTGTCATTTGGTGTACTATAAAAAGTGTTTATCTGAAAATTTGACTTGATATAATTTGTCGGCACGATAATAGACAATCTGTGTATGAAATAAAAATCAATTAATAACTAAAAACTATAACTCATGGCTACAAAAAAGCTGAATGTTACTCCACTCCACGACAGAGTGATTGTAAAACCAGCCGCTGCCGAAGAAAAAACTGCCGGTGGCATTATTATTCCTGATACTGCAAAAGAAAAACCACAACGCGGCACAGTAGTAGCTGCAGGAACTGGTAAAAAAGACGAGCCTGTAACAGTTAAAGTTGGCGATACTGTTTTATATGGTAAATATGCAGGAACTGAAATTCAAATTGAAGGACAAGATCTTTTAATTATGAGAGAATCTGATATATTGGCTATTGTTTAACTAGCCAATTCGACAATGAGTCGTTAAATCATTATCACATTATCAAATTATTAAATTGTAATTATTGCAAAACAAATTTTCTTCGATATCGAAGCAAGAAATAAAATGAAAAAAGGCGTTGATACTTTAGCCAACGCTGTTAAAGTTACATTAGGACCTAAAGGTCGTAACGTGGTTATTGAAAAAAAATTCGGTGCACCTCAAGTAACTAAAGATGGTGTAACTGTTGCTAAAGAAATTGAATTAGAAGATCCTATTGAAAATATGGGAGCTCAAATGGTGAAAGAAGTAGCTTCTAAAACTGCAGACATTGCAGGTGATGGAACAACAACTGCAACTATTTTAGCGCAAAGTATTGTTAGCGAAGGTTTGAAGATGGTTGCTGCAGGTGCAAATCCAATGGATTTGAAACGTGGTATTGATAAAGCTGTTAGCATAGTAATTGAAAGTTTGAAATCTCAATCTCAAACAGTTGGTAACGACAGTAAAAAAATTCAACAGGTTGCTACAATCTCAGCGAACAATGATGAAACAATTGGTAAATTAATTGCCGAAGCTTTTGCAAAAGTTGGTAAAGAAGGTGTTATTACTGTTGAAGAAGCAAAAGGAACTGATACAACTGTTGATGTTGTTGAAGGTATGCAATTTGATCGTGGTTATATTTCTCCATACTTTGTAACTAATAGTGAAAAGATGGAAGCTGAATTGCAAAATCCTTACATATTAATTTATGATAAAAAGATTTCTGCAATGAAAGATATTTTGAGCATTTTAGAAAAAGTTGCTCAAAGTGGTCGTCCATTATTAATCATTGCTGAAGATTTAGAAGGCGAAGCATTAGCAACATTGGTGGTTAATAAATTACGTGGTACTATTAAAGTAGCAGCTGTTAAAG
>CAILAF010000266.1 GCA_903832075.1 uncultured Chitinophagaceae bacterium | reverse complement strand
TTGGACACCATCATTAAACAAAAATGAAAATAGATTTATGGTGGCGGTAAACTTTAGGTTATAACCAATTGATAGTTATAAATTAAAAAAAACGGCTCAATTTAAAATCAATGTTGTTGCAAAAATTTGTTTTTTATAAATAAGAAAAATTTATAATAGTTTCGCCATTCCAATTTTGAGCTTTCCTTTTTCTTTTTGTTGGACACCGATAAGTTCTTACAGATCGGGTTTTAATAAATTTCTCATACATCTTTTCAAGATTAGTATAAATGTCCCAAACCTTAGTGTTAGAAGTATATTTCTTTATTTCTATACTGTTTTTTTCTTTATGAGCAAAATATGAAGCATACAATTGTAAATATTTGGTTGAAACACCTTTTAATTTCCGATTTATCCATGTATCAATACGTTCAGCTATATTATTTATGTATTGTACGTTTTCACCTGTTTCTGCTTGATGTTTTTTTGACTCAAAATATATATGTTCTAATTTTACTTCTTTTGCAAATGCTTGATAACTAGGATGAGCGTCTGTTACTAATTTTGTGTTTTTTTTAAATTTGTCTCCTATTGCATATAAAATATCATTGGCACTAATTCTACCAATTTTTGCAACCTTCAGTTCTACTTGTTTTTTATCGCTTGCTGCAATTATTTTAACTTGAAAATTATTATCCCCTCTACGTTTAGTTCCCCCTCTTCTTCTGGAATAATCTAAATTTTTACGACCTTTTTGGCTATATTGAAACCACAAGTCATCCACTTGAGTTATATCGGAAAATTTATTTTTTGTTTTGGGTATAGACAACAATATTTTATGTCGCCATTCAAAAGAGGTTGGAATACTTATTCCTACACGTTTTGCCATTATTTTAATTGGTAATAACCCTTCTTTTTCGACAATTGAAGCATATAATGCAAATTGATTCTTCTTTTTTATTTGATAAACTAAAGTTCCAGTTGTCGGAATAAATGTAAGATTGCAACTCTTGCATTTATAACGTTGAGTATCTTTGTACATACTATGTTTGATAATATTACTTGAATTGCAATGAACGCAACATTTTATATCTTGCTGAATCTCTAAATTATGAAAAGTTTCATCTGATTTAGGTAATTCATCCAATAAGTTTATTTGCTCTTCTCTTGAAAGTTGAAAGAATAATGATATTATTTGATCCCGTATGTTCATAGTTCCACGTATAAAATTTTCTGCAAGATATAATAATTATTTTAACAACATTGTTTTTAAATTGAGCCAAAATAAATATATGAAAAGGATTATTAGTGTAATGGTATTGTTTGTTGTTAGCCTGCTTTTGTTTTCGTTTGGCAACTCAGATGTGATAGAAGGAAACGGTAAAAGTGTAAAGACTGATAGGCATTTAACTGGTTTTACTAAAATTGAAACTTGTAGTGGCTTAACTGTTATTATTACACCCAGTGATAATGACAGTGTATATGTGGTTGCTGATGAAAATTTACAATCTTTTATTAAAACCGAGGTAAAAAACAATGTATTAAAAATTTATTTTGTTAACG
>CAILAF010000265.1 GCA_903832075.1 uncultured Chitinophagaceae bacterium | reverse complement strand
ACTTTGTTGAAATATTAGAAAAAGAAGTACACAATAAAGATATTACATCGAAATTTAAATTCAAGGAATTATCATCAGAAGATTGCAATACACATATTGCCCATTCTAAAGATAAAACCGCTATTAACCAACATCTTCACAATTTACCAGATTTTGGATTATATGGCGATAAGTTTGTGTACATTTCAGAAGGTGGATACTTTATTAGGGGAAAAAATGAAGTATCAATTTTTCAAAAGTTATTTACTGACTTGTTCAATCAGGCTAAAGGATTAAGTTTTAATGATCTGTTAATAAAATAAATATGAAAATATTAATTACTGGCGGAACCGGTAGTGTAGGTGAAGTTCTTATAAAAGAGTTTTCGTTTAAAAAGGAATATGATATTACTTTCACATATTTCAGTAATGAAAAATTGGCCATTGAACTAAGTGAAAAGTATCTAGTAAAAAGGTTGAAGATAACTGACTACAATACTATAGTTTTAGATTTTGACATTATTATCAACAATGCTGGAATAAATATAACAAGCGACTTCACACATGAAGTTGAATTGAATGATTGGAATGAAACTTTACAAACGAATCTTACAATACCCTTTTTGATATGTAAAAAAGTATTGCCTTACATGATAAAGAAAAAATGGGGTAGAATAATTAATATTTCTTCCATTTATGGATTAAGGTCTTCAGAGCAGAACTTACCCTATAATGTTTCTAAACATGGGCTTAGTGGACTTACACAAACAATTGCAAAAGAATATGCTCAATATGGAATTACATCTAATGAAATTTGTCCAGCTGCAATTGAGTCTAATTTAATGAATAGAATTGCTACAAGTTCTTCAAATAAGGAAGGAATTAGTATTGAGAATTACTTTGATATGGTAAAAAATGAAATACCCGCTAAAAGAATGGCTTATCCCCGTGATGTTGCATCTTTAGCTTATTTCTTGGCAAGTGAAGAAGCTGGTTTTATTAATGGTGTATCAATTCCAGTCGACGGAGGTTTAATATGTTAGAAACAGTTAGTAGTATCGGAAAAAAAAGGCGGTTAAATAATATTTTTGATCCATCAAGTGGGAGGACAATAATAGTACCCACTGATGACTTGCTCTTATTTGGCCCAAAGGGTCATTTGGTGAATTACAAAGAAAAAATTCGATTATTAAAGAATACACCTATAAATGCAATATTAGGTTTTCCTGGATTTTTTAAAGAATTTCAGAATGACTTGTTGGATAAAGCATGGATAATGAATTTATCAATAAGCACAACGCAAAATCAACATACATATAAAAAACTAGCCTTCCCTGTTGAGCATGCTTTATCTCTTGGTGCTGATGCAGTTGCAGTTCATGTAAATATTTCTTCTCCCTATGAAAATGAAATGATTGAAAATTTGGCTAATGTGGCTGTTAAGTGCGATAATTTTGGAATCCCTTTAATGGCTATAATATATGCACGAAAACCCGGATTAATTGGGGATGACAATTATTTAGATTTAAAACAAAATGACCCGGATAAATATACCGAACTAATTTCGCATGTGTGCAGAATTGGAGTTGAAGTTGGTGCAGACATTATAAAAACAAATTATACAGGTTCTACAACAGCATTTAAAAAAGTAATTGAATCATCAGGTAATGTGCCGGTAGTCATAGCTGGTGGTCCTGAAACAAGCGAAGAAAATG
Source organism: uncultured Chitinophagaceae bacterium (assembly GCA_903832075.1). Taxonomy (GTDB): domain Bacteria; phylum Bacteroidota; class Bacteroidia; order Chitinophagales; family Chitinophagaceae; genus CAILAF01. The sequence goes on along the minus strand of CAILAF010000265.1, from coordinate 234 downwards.
CATTAATTATGGTTCAAGATTCAATTACAGCAGGTGCTTCAGGGGTATGTTTTGGACGTAACACTTTTAGCAGAGATAATATTCCCAGTTTCATTGATTCGATTAGATCTATTGTAAATATATAATAGTTTTTCTTACAAATGAAGAATAAAACCTGGGAGAAAATGCATACTTGGTCAGATGTTTTGCCACCATCAAGACCTGATGTTTGGCAGTTGAAAATTATTGAAAATT
>CAILAF010000264.1 GCA_903832075.1 uncultured Chitinophagaceae bacterium | reverse complement strand
GTTGTCGATGAAAGACGCGTTCCGTCAGCCCCAATCGATGTAATGCTTTGTTAGCCGCATATGCCAGGCACTTTAGAGTTGGAAGATGATTTTCAAATTATTGTCAAGTTCGATTTGTTCTGATTCATTCAGTTTGCCCAATAAGCCTTTTGCTAATGTTTTGTCAAGTGTCGCAATTTTGTTTACTCTTATTAGCGATTGTTTTCTCAAACCATTTAATGGAGAAGGATCTATTAGTAAATCTGATGATTCTTTCCATTGTGTTTGAGTTGTAATGAAACAAACTGTGATGTCAAAAGCAGTTTCAATAAGTATTACAGCAGGTCGAAGTTTTGTGCCACTTAAATCTGTGAAAGGAAATGTAATGAGTACAATGTCACCCTTACGCATTGTAGACTTCTTTTAAATCCGACAAGTTATAAATGTCTTCTTCTATTTCAAGAAAACTGAAAGATTTGCTATCAGATGTTAAGTGTTGAATGGCCTCAGTAAGTTTATGATCTTCATATCGTTTAATGACAAAATCAGCAAAGTCGGAAATTTCTTCTGCTTTGTCTTCAGGAAGTTGACTGATTGCTTTAATAGTTCGTTCAATAATAGCTTTTCTGGTCATAAACCTATATTTAATTTCAAATGTAAGAATTTAAAATCATAACCATTCCAATGGCATTGCGGCTAACGTTTCCGCATTTGCGTTGTTGCGGTATTTGAAATTATGTTGATCAATAAATTGTTTAGTTCAATAAAGATATAAAGTTCATTGTTTATTCTGTCGCACCGCAATAACGGCAAATGCTTTGTTGGGCGTTCGCTTTTTGTCTTACAAGTCAATAATCTTCTGAGCAATTTCTTCGCAATGTTTTTTGCTTTCTTTAGTCGCAACTTCCATGTCAACTAATTCAAACTTGTAAAGATTTTCTGCAATAGTTGTCTTGTCTGCCTTGTGAATTTTTAAACCGAAGATTTGCAACGCATAACTTGTATATTCATCTCTTGCTTCTTCCATATTATTTACTCCAATTGGGTCCCAATCATTCCAAAGAATTTCGTCAATGGATTTCAAAATGTTCTTTTGGTCAATAGTCATTTTCATCGTCAAAACATTTCATTATAAGCCTTAACATGATGAGGAAACTCTTCTTCATAAAATGGATAAGGAATGCCTAAAACTGTGATGTCAAACACATCATTGTCCATGCCTGAAACATTTGCTCCAATTCCTTTTATTTTAGTTCCTGTCTCGTCAATTACTATAAGATTTGGAATGTCACTTGTCTGAATAAGTTTGTCGTCTGGATAATCAGTGACTATTTTGATGTTGTTTGTTAAGCAATGAGTTTTAAAAAAGTCATAGCCAGAAATAATATTGATAAAATTTATTTTGCCAAAAACAACACCCATTGGTGCGTCTGCTTTTTCAAGTTCAGTCGTTCCAATTTTATTGCCGTCAAGTAAAATATCGTAGGTTTTATTCATAAGAAAGTGTCTATCTAAAGTGACGCCCAACGTCCAAGCATTGAAGCGGTTGGGGAATGCTCTTCCGTCGCCCATGGCTTACTGTCGCTGAACTAAGTTACAAAAGATCATGATATATTCTACTGCCGCTCAGAATTCCCTCAGCCGGAACTGATGCTAGGATATTTGTTGCAGTTGAAGAACGTTATTCCTCAGCCCCAATTGCTGCAATGCAATGTTGTGCGTTTGTTTTATTTTATCACTAACTGCTTTTCTATTTTTTTACATCTGTCTTCTAAGGCGTTTGACAGGGGGCAATCAGACACCGGCATCAGTGAGTTCATTTTTAAATAAACATTTTTTGCTTCTTCCTTTTTATTTGATTTTATAAGAAATTGAACGTAACCAAGAATTATGTTTCTTCTGCTATCTACAAAAAAGTAGTTCGCCCTTGGTTGATTGTGAAGTTTTATGTCAGTCAATTTTTTATAGTTATTATCATTTAAGACACTCGATTCAAATTTTACTTTATTATATTCATTGACCGAATCTTTTACCTTGTTTGGTATGAACTTACAAACAAATCCCTCATTCTGCAAGTAGTCCGTAAATTCAAACATATCGTCTTCATAAGGCAGCGCACAATAAACAGGTCTCTCAAACTTATTATTTTCCAATATATTTAAAATGGCCGCTGTGCCAATCCACATAGCTGATCCTCCATATTTATCTTTCACGGTAAGTAACATTTCATTTATAGAATCAGGAACGTTATATTCCTGCTTCATCTGTGGGGATATTTTAATTTTTATCACCTGGTCTTTCCATGGGAAATAACTATACATATTCATAATCAGATTGTCACTCCATGAGATTGGGATTTTAGTAATCTCATTGGGGACACCATCTCTCATGTATTTGATATAAAATGGTCTTTCCATCAGGTTTATAGTGATGACTGAAACATCTTTCCGGAATCCCTCTACCAGTTGCACATACATGAATGCATTTACGGAAGCATCCTGATTTGAAAATAAAATTGCATTTTCATCGCAGGCTTGTAAAATACTTCTTGAGTATGCTATAATATAATCGGGGAAGCCACCAAATTTATGCGCCTCAAGCAGTTCTTTTTTTGCTTGTTCGATATGATTACTTTGGATTGCTTCCCTTGCTCTTGCACTATACTCTACGGCAAGAAAGTAATAGGCATCGCCTAAATTTGGATTTAAATATATAGCTCTCTTTAAATTGCCTAATACTTCTTTTTCAGACCATTCGTCGCTCTTCTGTACAAAAGGCCTGGTGTCATAAACAAGATAATGGGAGTACCTGCCTAACCAATAATAAGCATCTGCATTATTAGGGTGTTTTTTTATTTCAGTCTTTAAAATAGAAATCGCGTCGATAAATTTTAGAGAATCTCCAAGTTGTGTAGCATGTTTAACTGTATCATTAACTTGTCCATATAACAGAGGAGAAAGAGAAGAAAAAATGACAAAAATTAATGTGTACTTCATCGAAGGTTGAATAAGCATGTTTAAAATAACGCACAACG
>CAILAF010000263.1 GCA_903832075.1 uncultured Chitinophagaceae bacterium | reverse complement strand
GTACTTCGGCAGAATAAATAAATTTCTTTGATCAATTCTTTTTTACCAACAACTACGCCACCGAGAACTCTTCCTTGCCCATCGAGCCATTTAGTTGCTGAATGAATAACAATATCTGCACCCAATTCAATTGGTGTTTGATTGATGGGTGTTGCAAAACAATTATCAACGTTTACAATTACGGCATATTTTTTTGCGATGGTAGAAATCATTTCCAAATCTAAAATATCCAAACCCGGATTAGTTGGAGATTCGAGATAAATCATTTTAGTATTTGGTTTGATTGCCGCTTCCCATTCTGCTGCAGTTGCATTGGATGGAATATAAGAATACTCAATTCCAAACTTTGGAAGATATTTTGAAATAACGGTGTGTGTACTTCCAAAAATAGAATTGCAACTTAATAAATGATCACCTTGTTTCATTAATGCCATAAACGAACCAAAAATGGCACTCATCCCTGATGCAGTGGCGTAGCCACTTTCAGCGCCTTCGAGTGCACACATCTTATCAATAAATTCCTGAACAGATGGATTACTGAAACGACTGTAAATATTATCATCGTTTTCTTCGGCAAAAGCTGCACGCATTTCTTCGGCATTATCAAACTGAAAACTGCTTGTTAAAAATAATGGTGTGCTATGTTCCATTTCATTCGTTAATGCTGTTTGAATGCGAATGGCTTTTGTGATTTTATTTTGATCTTGCATCTTTTATAATTATGGTAATTGTTATTTTTTTTTGACGATGGACAGTAGACGATTGACCATGGTCTACCATCAACTGTCTATTGTCTCACTTCAACACTCCAATCAATTACACATCCTGCTGCCCGCAATGTTGCCGCAACTGAACAATATTTATCAATTGATAATGCACAAGCTTTCTTTGCCTTTTCTTCATCCACATTTCCACTAAATTGAAAAACAACTTTTATATATTTCCAAAGTGATGGTTCTTTATCTTTTTCACGTTCACCTTCAATCAATATTTTAAAATCTAATATTTCTTGTCTTTGTTTTTTTAAGATAGAAACAATATCAATACCGCTGCAACCGCCTAAACCCATTAACAATAATTGCATAGGACGTGCACCGGAATTATGTCCGCCCATTTCAACAGCACCATCAGTCATAATAATATGTCCATTGCTGTCTTTTGCTTCAAAAGCATAAGCATCATCTGTTCTGTTCAATTCTATTTTCATCATTCGAAAATAATTTTTGTAAAGATAATTCAATCATATCCTTAATTTGCTTCGAAATGCGAAATGTTGTTATGCAATTTTATAATTATACGGAAGATTTTATTTTAGAAAACGGAAAACATTTGTCGGGCTTAACTATTGCTTTTAAAACGCATGGTAAATTAAATGCAGATAAAAACAATGTTGTTTGGGTTTGTCATGCGTTGACTGCAAATGCAGATGCCGCCGATTGGTGGAAAGGCCTGGTAGGAGAGGGTTGCATCATTGATCCTGAAAAATATTTTATTGTTGGTGCAAATATGTTAGGTTCTTGTTATGGAACAACCGGTCCGTTAAGTATTAATCCAAAAACAAATCAACCCTATTATTCTGATTTTCCTTCTGTCACTATTCGCGATATGGTTCATGCGCATATTTTATTGCGCAAACATCTTGGCATTGAAAATGTTTTTTTATTAATGGGTGGCAGTATGGGTGGTTATCAGGTATTGGAATGGAGTATGATGGAAAAAAATATTATTCAAAATATTTTTCTTATCGCTACTTCACCATCCGAAAGTGCTTGGGGTGTTGCAGTGCATACAGCGCAACGATTAGCGATTGAAGCAGACAGCACTTGGTTAGAACATAAACCAGATGCAGGTTCTATGGGATTAAAAGCTGCACGTGCAATAGGCATGTTAACGTATAGAAATTATGGAATTTATCAGGAGAAGCAAACAGATCCTGATCCTGAAAAGATAGATGGATTTAAAGTTTCATCTTATATTATTTATCAAGGTGATAAATTAGTGAAACGATTTAATGCATATTGTTATTGGTTATTAACGAAGTCAATGGATAGTCACCATCTGGGAAGAAAACGTGGTGGCGATTTAATTAAAGCCTTGCAATCAATCAATCAAAAAACTTTAATCATCGGAATTAAAAGTGATATTCTTTGCCCGTTAGATGAACAACGTTTTATGGCAACGCATTTACCCAATGCAGATTTAATTGAAATTGATTCAGCATACGGACATGATGGTTTTATTATTGAAACAAAACAAATCACAGAACATTTGAGTAAGTGGTTGAATCAATTATAGTATTCTGCTTAATTTTTTTTAAAAAGTATTGATAGAATTCTGGGAATATTATTTTTATCGTTATCATCAAAGTATTCGTTGATATCAATTATTTCTAAACCATATTTTTTTGCGTTTATGGTAAAATCAGAAACATGGTGATTGAAACAAGTGGCAATATGTTGTCCTTCTTCAGTATCAAATCTTGCTTTTGAGCCTGTGTATTGCTTAAATGGATGAAGTTCTCCAATATATACATACCCATTTAAAGAAACCGCATTTGAAGTTTCTTTAAAAATGTGGTCAAGATTTTCAATATGTTCTAAAACAAGACTAAAACTTACTAAATTATATTGCTTTGAAACAAAGGTCCAGTGCTGATTTATATCAAACTGTTGAAAAGTTACTTGCGGCGACAATATTTTTTCTTTTGCTTTCTTAAGCATTTCTTCTGAAAGATCAATGGCAGTAATTTCTTTAGATTTTGTAATCAACCAATCGGTATTTTTTCCTGTTCCACAGCCAATTTCCAAACAAGTATCAAACGAAATATTTTTTAGTATATCTCTTAATGCATAAGCTTCAAGATCTCGGGTTTTATTGTTATTGGCATCGTACTGTTCAGCCCAAATATTATAAGTTTGCTGTACATTCATAAGAGTAATACAATTTTATAATTGAAGATATTATTTTAATACAAATAATTTATGGGTATCTGGAAACAATTGGCGGAATATCTCTACATTAAAAAAAGAGATACAAATGTTGAAAGAAATAAATACACTAAATACATGCATGGCATGAATCGCATTTCTATTCTTCTATTTTTATTTGTGCTGATGGTAATGCTTTTTAAATTATTGATATTACCTTTAGTAAGAAAATAAATTACTGCTTAATAAATTCATAAATACTTTTTGCAGCTTTGGCTGAAGCATGTCCTCCTTGCGATAATAATGATTTCAAATCAGTATAATCTTTTTGTAATTGAATTTGTTTTTCTTTATTATTTAATATTTCATTTAATGCCGCAACTAAATTTTTTGTGTTGAGATCTTTTTGAATTAATTCTTTCACAACTAATTTATCCATGATCAAATTCACCAACGAAATAAATTTCACATTCACTAATCGTTTACCTATCTCATAACTAATAGTACTTGCTTTATAGCAAACAACTTCCGGTACACCGAATAATGCGGTTTCTAAAGTTGCGGTTCCGCTGGTAACTAATGCTGCACTGCTTTGCATCAGTAATTCGTAAGTTTTATTTTTTACAGAAGAAACATTTTTATACGATTCTAAAAATGTTTCATAAAAACTATCGTCTAATCCTGGAGATTTTGCAACAACAAAATTGTAATCGGGAAATGATTTTGAAACTTCCAACATAATAGGAAGCTTCTTTGCAATTTCTTGTTTCCTGCTGCCAGGTAATAAGGCAATAATTTTTTGTTCATTTAATTCCCGACTCCCGACTCCCGACTCCCGACTTTTTTCAACTGCTTCAACCAACGGATGTCCAACATATTCAACATCCCAATTCCATTTGTTTTTATAATAATCTTTTTCGAAAGGAAGTATCACCAGCATTTTGTCAATGCATTGTTTCATTTTCTTTACGCGATTTTCTTTCCATGCCCAAACCTGCGGAGAAATATAATACACCACTTTAAAGCCATTTTGTTTAGCCCATTCGGCAATGCGTAAATTAAAACCCGGATAATCTATCAATACTAAAACATCCGGATTAAATGCAGTAATATCTTCTTTACAAAATTTTATATTGTGATAAATGGTTGGCAAATTTTTTATCACTTCTGCAAAACCCATAAAAGCCAATTCTCTGTAATGCTTTACCAGCGTGGCTCCTGTGGCTTCCATTAAATCGCCACCCCAGCAACGAATGTTTGTATTTGCATCTTGCAAATACAATTCCTTAATCAAATTGCTGCCATGCAAATCGCCGCTGGCTTCACCGGAAATGATGTAATACTTCATACCCCTAACCCCTAAAGGGGAATATTTAGTTGACTGCAAAATACAATATCTAATGTTAACAGAAGTAGTGTGAGGAATAGAGAAATACAGTTTTAAAAAAAAATTAAAAATAAATTAGGAAAACTAAAAAATTAGTTCATACATTTGTTTAACTATAAAATTAGTTTATTATGAAAAGAGTATTAACCAAAGCCGAAGAACAAATCATGCAAACCTTGTGGAAGTTGGAGAGAGCCTATTTAAAAGATGTAGTAGATGCTCAACCAAAACCAAAACCACATAGCAATACGGTTGCAACGATTCTAAAAATTTTGATTGATAAAAAATTTGTTGCTATTGAAGTGCATGGGCGAGTGCATGAATACCGTGCATTGGTTTCTAAAGAAGAATATTCCTCTAATTCAATTCGCAATTTAGTAGAAGGATATTTTGAAGGCTCTTTTGCCGATGCTGTTTCGTTTATGGTTAAACAAAAGGATTTAAAAGTAAAAGACCTTGAATTGTTATTGCAACAAATGAAAACTAAAAAATAATTGTATGCTTACCATAGCTTATTACTTATTACAAGTGATGATTTGCAGCGGCATTATGCTATTGTATTATGTATTGGTGTTGCGCAATAAAAAATTTCATTACTATAATCGCTTTTATATTTTGGCAACATTGTTATTATCGTGGTTAATACCGTTGATAAAAATAAAAGTAACAGCGCCGGTTGTTGAAGAACAAACAGGATTGGCGCAAGTAATGACCATTATTGCCGATAATAATTCTTCTTTTGAGCAAACTGTTGCTGCCAAAGGATTTCAGATCAATTGGGATTTTGTAGCTATTGCAATTTTTGCTTTCGTTTCCCTCTTATTTATTTTCTTTTTAGTAAAAGGGTTGTTTAAAATTTATCAATTATTAAAAACACATGCGTGTAAAAATTTAGGAGAAGTGTATCTCATCTTCACTAAAGCAAATGGTACTCCATTTTCTTTTTTTAAATATATTTTTTGGAATGATGCAATTGAATTGCAAAGCAATACCGGTAAAAAAATGCTGCAACATGAACTAACGCATGTTAAAGAAAAACATTCTATTGATAAATTATTTATGCAATTGGTTTTGATAGTTGGTTGGTATAATCCTTTTTTCTGGTTTGCTAAAACTGAAATGAATTTGATACATGAATTTATTGCCGATAAAAAATCTGTGGAAGATGGCGATGCAGCATCATTGGCAGAAATGTTATTAGCAGCAGCCTATCCGCAGCAACAATATTTATTAGCCAATTCTTTTTTCTATTCACCTATTAAACGAAGATTACTAATGATTACGCAAAATAAAAATCCGCGATTCTCTTATTTAAGAAGAGTAATTGTATTGCCTTTGTTGGCAATGGTTGTATTGCTGTTTGCTTTTAGAAAAAGCGAGCATAATAATATTACTTCAATAAAATTAGATAAAACATATACGGTTGTAATTGATGCAGGCCATGGGGGTAAAGACTTTGGAGCAGTTGCCATTGATGGCAAAACTTTTGAAAAAGATATTGCTTTACAATTGGCAAAACAAATAAAGGAGTTGAATACAAATGAAAACTTGAATATTATTTTGACAAGAGATGAGGATGTTTTGAATAGACTGAATGAGAAGGTTGCGATTGCTGAAAAGTTTCATCCAGATATTTTTATTTCATTGCATTGCAATGGTGTTGCATCAGTTAATTCTGAAACTAATGCTACATCAAAAAATATTGAAAAAGGAGCAGAGATTTATATCAGCAATAAAAAAT
>CAILAF010000262.1 GCA_903832075.1 uncultured Chitinophagaceae bacterium | reverse complement strand
GGTTATACAGAATTTATTCCGCCGTTTATGGTAAATGAAGCAAGTGCTTTTGCAACCGGACAATTACCGGATAAAGAAGGTCAAATGTATTATGCAACTGAAGATAATTTTTATTTGATTCCAACTGCTGAAGTTCCGGTTACCAATATTTATCGCGATACGATTTTAAAAGAAAATGATTTACCAATAAAAATGACGGCTTATTCTCCATGTTTCAGAAGAGAAGCAGGAAGTTTTGGAAAAGATGTTCGCGGATTAAATCGTGTTCATCAATTTGAAAAAATTGAAATCATTCAAATTGTATCTCCGGAAAAAAGTTATGAAGTGTTGGATGAAATGGTTAATCATGTTGAAAAATTAATTATCTCAATGGAATTGCCTTATCGTATTTTGAGATTATGCGGTGGTGATATGAGTTTTGCGTCGGCACTTACTTACGATTTTGAAGTATATAGTGCTGCACAGCAACGTTGGCTGGAAGTGAGCAGTGTAAGCAACTTTGAGAGTTTTCAAACCAACAGAATGAAGTGCAGATTTAAAGATACAAATGGTAAAATGCAATTGGCGCATTCATTAAATGGAAGTTCATTGGCTTTGCCAAGAATTTTTGCTGCATTGATTGAAAACAATCAAACAGAGAATGGAATTAATATACCAAAAGCATTGCAACCATATTTTGGTGCTGCTTTTATTTAGTATCATCAAACAATTTTAAGTTTTGTTAATCGTTAGTTTTAGGATCTTATTTTTATAAATAGATCTTCGCTGTATGAAAAAATGGCTTAAAAGAATTGGCTATTCAGTTTTAGTAATTTTTATTTTACTAAATATAATGATGGCTTTTCAGGCTTATAACTTCACACATTTTTATACAGGTGTTGCAAAACCAAAGAAGCCTGAAGAAATGAGCACCAAAGAAAAATTGTCTGCTGTTTTTCTTGGTATAAAATATCCAAGAGCAATTGTTGTTGATTCATTGCATATTCCTCATCAAATTATTCATTTAAAAACAGAAGATGGTTTAATTTTAGAAGCTTGGGAAAATGTTGCTGTAACTGATTCTTCGGGCATTGCTAAGTTTGGAACGAAAGGAACGGTTATTCTTTTTCATGGACACGGAAATTGTAAAAGCGGAATTATTAAAGAAGCAGAAGCATTTTATAATTTCGGTTATAATGTTTTAATGGTTGATTTTAGAAATCATGGAAATAGTGAGGGAGATGTTTGCACCATTGGTTATTTAGAATCGAAAGATGTAAAAGCAGCGTATGATTATGTTATTGCAAAAGGAGAAAAAAATATTGTGTTCTATGGAATTTCTTTAGGTGCAGCAGCTGTAATGAAATCTATTTATGATTATAATATAAAGCCAACAAAAATAATTTTGGAAATGCCTTTTGGTTCTTTGTATGATGCAGTAAAAGGTAGATTAAGAACTTTTCATTTACCTGTTGAACCAATGTCAAGCTTGTTAACTTTTTGGGGTGGCATGGAGCAACGATTTTGGGCTTTCAATCACAATCCTTGGGATTATGCTTCAAAAATTAATTGTCCGGTTTTATTGCAATGGGGAATGAATGATCTGCGGGTAACGGAAGAAGAAACAAATCATATCTTTAAAAATTTAGCATCACATCGAAAAGAATTTATTAAGTATGTTCATTGCGGACATGAAAGTTTATGTAAGAAGGAAAATCTGAAATGGATAAAAACGGTAGAAGATTTTTTAAATGAATAATTATCTCTTAATAATCACTTTTGTACCAACCGGAACTTTTGCAAACAATTCTTCAATGTATTCGTTCTTTGTACTTACACATCCCATCGTCCAGTTTTGATATTGATCAATTGCAAAATCTTCATGCGGCCATGTGCCGTGAATACCAATGGCACCGCCTATTTTAGCGTTTTGCGGAATTAATCCTTCCGCTTTTCTTTCATTAAATTTTTCGTAATCTTCTTGTGTTGGATAATCCAATGCTAAAAAATCATCCCATTTAGGATGTGGTCTTTTACTTGTAATATGATAAGTTCCTTCAGGTGTTTTTCTATCGCCGGCCATCATCTTATCGCCCATGTCTTTACTGCCAAACACAACGGGATAAGTGATTAACCATGTTCCATTGGCATTATACAAAGTCATTTCATAGCGGCTCTTGGTAATTACAATATAATAATCATCTGCTCCTGCTTCTGGCGCTCGGAATGAAGTAGTGATCAAAAAAAAGAAGCCAATAACTATAAATGACAAGAAACCTTTCATGAACAATTTTTATTAAAACGTTAAACTACATCAAAACTGTATATAGTAAATGTTGTTTAGCAAAAAATTATATTAAATAAAAATTAAAAAACCTCTTTATGTAAGAGGCTTTTATGCAACACAATAAAAAAT
>CAILAF010000261.1 GCA_903832075.1 uncultured Chitinophagaceae bacterium | reverse complement strand
TGTGTCGATACAAAAACGATATTATTCTCTTCGTTCAATGAAGATAAAACGGCTTTGCCAGCCGAAATTCGTTCGACAGTGTTAGTTCCTTTAAATATCTCGTCGAGTAAAAACAAGTTTAAGTTTCCGCCTTTGCTTTTATCTATCATTTCTTTGATTGTCATGACTTCCTCAAAATAATAACTTCTGTCGTTCATTAAATCATCACTAATTCTTATGGCGGAAAAAACACGCACTCTCGGCATAGAGAAATGTTCTGCAAAACAGGTGTTTATAGTCAAACCTGTTATTACATTAATGGCGATAGTACGAATAAATGAAGTTTTCCCTGACATATTCGAGCCTGTCAGTAATATAGATTTTTCGTTTATTTGCAGGTTATTTTTTACACAATTCTCTATCAATGGGTGATAAGCTTCCTCAGCAGAAAGTCTTTTTTGCTCGTCAATAATTTTCGGTGTACAGAAGTTGTTCAGACCCTTGCGAAGTGAAGCAATTGATACAATAGCATCTATTTCTCCAACAAACAGAAACACATCCTCAATTTCGGTTCTTTTTGTGTCAATGCGCTTTAAAGTTCCAAATAGAAATAATGGTTCTAATAAAAACACAATTTTCACAAGTTCCATAATTGCCCAAAAAAACATCTGCTGGTCACTTTGTAATCCTGCGTCCAAATTGAAAATAGACATTCTACTATTGACTTTGCTTAGTACACTTGCCGATTTAATTAAATTCGGATTAATCTCCTTTAAAATGTCATTCTTATATAATTCTTGAGCAACGCCATTTAGTTTTGACAGTTGTGGAATAGAACTAAAATAATTGTATAGATTTTTCTTATTCCAGAAGTGAATAACAATGTTGATAATAGACAAACCCAAAATTACAAAAAAGAATACTGAATTAAAAAAAGCCATTATAAACGACAATACACTTGTAAACGACAACAGCGGAACAATAAAATACCATTTAGGCGGTTTTAAAATTTCATCCTGAAACAGCGTAGCAATATAATATACTTCTCTATCATTCAATTTGCTCAATTTGCTTTGAACAGATACTCTAAAGTCGGAATTATTCGTAAACTCATCCAAAAGTCTTTCATTCTTGATATTTTCTGTTGAGTCTGCCGGAATATTTCTTAACTTATTATAAAGATATTGTTGTCCTACTTTTGAATTTGTTCGGTCGAAAAACATGAATAATTCCTGAAAATCCAAATCGTTACAGGTTTTGTCAGATAGGGTCTGAAAAGCTGTAAAATTGTCTTTCTTTCGGAAATAACTTTCTATATTTTCAAAATCAAAAGAGTCAGTTTTTAAGTTTCCAAACTCACTTAGCAACTTTTCTTTAATTATCTTCTTTCGGTTTCTGAGCATCTGTTTTTTTTTTCAATTATTGTGGCTAACGACCGAGGCTATGGGCAGTAGCCGATTTGCGGGCTACTTCGCTGTCGAACTACGATGAAATTAAAGCGGGAGATGAACTTCCAAAACCGCACTATATAGGCTATTGCGCATAGGCGTGTGTTACCTGCTGGCCTTGGTTGTATAGAATTTGTTTTCCGTTTTTCTTTCGCTTATGTTTCTTTTCCCACAAAGAGTTTAGTCGTTAGTGTTGTTGTTTGTTCATTAATTCTGTCAAATAGTTGTTGGCTGTGTAAATAATTGTCTTTAGTTTGCAAATATAATAAGATTCTTTCACTTAAAGTATTGTTCAAATTTATTGTCAATAAAAAATCGTCTCCTATTATTTCATTTATTACATACCCAGATGAAACTATGCAACCGATATAAAACACTTTCACCGTGTATTTTATTTATCGGCTTTTGCCGAAAATAAAATATACGGTGACCGCTCTGCCCTATTAAAAAAAGTTATAAAAGCCATACAAACACATTTATAATTACTCTCTGTTGGTATGGCTTTTTTTACTTTTTGGGCGATTATTTTTACTTTTTGCTTATATTGATATATTCGATAAAACTTTACAAACAAAAATCAAAAATTAATAAATTAATTTTTACAGATCAAAACTCACTACATTTCTTGATAT
>CAILAF010000260.1 GCA_903832075.1 uncultured Chitinophagaceae bacterium | reverse complement strand
TTTTAAAATAAATGATTTAGCGCCTCCAATGCCAGATTATATTAACGAGTTAAAAAATATTTTAACTTGGTAAATTATAGCCTGATTTTTCAAACAAGTAAAATGATTAAGCAGTTTTCTATATTTTTTTTCTTCTCTATATCAGTAATAATTTGTTACTCCCAAAAAAATGATGAATTCATCGTTACTCAATATGATGAAGTAAACAATATTAGTTCTAAAAGTATCACGGATATTTTGCAAAGTAGTAGCGGTTATTTATGGATGGCATCTAATGAAGGCTTGATAAGGTATGATGGTTATTCATTTAGAATATTCACTAATGCCCTCGGATTTTCTAATTCTATCCAAAAGATGGCTGAAGATAAAAATAAAAATATTTGGTTGGTTTTATTAGATGGCAGTTTGGCAAAGTTTAATCCTTCTAATGCAAGTTTCACTAATATTTCAATTAATTATACTTCTTCGTCAACCGAAGAGAAACCAGGTGGAATAGCAACCATATACATAGATAATGAAAATAATATTTGGTTAGGTATTACCAGAACTGGGTTGGTGAAAGTGGATCCTTCAACAGGTAATGCAAAAATTTTTGATGTAATACCGGCAAATGATAATTTTTTTACACCCGAGATTAAAAAATTTTATAATCAGGTTTTAGATATATATGAAAATGAAGAAGGTATGTTTTGGTTAGCTACACCAGATGGTCTTTATAAGTTTAATAGGAGGACTGATGAAATGATTCCTATGCGTGTACGACCAAAACATTTTAATGATTGGAGAGATGATAAATTAAGATGCATCAAAAGAATTAAAAATAAATTATGGTTAGGATCTTGGAGTGGTGGTTTGATTTCTTATGATTTAGTGAAGGGCCAAACTCAAATATATAAATTCGACGAAAAGCATACTCAATCTTTTACTGATAATATCGTTAATGCAATCATTGCTAAAAGCGATTCGGAATTATATTTAGCAACTGCCGATAAAGGACTTGTTTCATTCAATACGAATACAAAAAAATTCACTTTTTTTAGTAATAATTCTAAATACCACAATGTACCCTCTTGGCTTTGGGCGAAAATTATTTTTGATAAAGACCAAAACATTTGGGCAATCAATGAAAGAGGATTAATGAAATTTCAATTGCCGGAATACAAATTTAATTTTCATGTTTTCCCTGTAAGTTATAGTGAGAATCATATTTTTTATGGTATCACAGATGTTTTAGACGATGGAGATATAAGATATGTTGCTACGCAATATGCAGATGGTCTCCATGTAATAAATAAAAAAACAGGAAAAGAAAAA
The DNA here is from genome assembly GCA_903832075.1 of uncultured Chitinophagaceae bacterium. Taxonomy (GTDB): domain Bacteria; phylum Bacteroidota; class Bacteroidia; order Chitinophagales; family Chitinophagaceae; genus CAILAF01. Next base: position 1,552 of record CAILAF010000260.1, on the reverse strand, counting down.
ATATTTGCTGTTGATAAAATGAAAAGCGAAGAACAGTATAATATTTTGAATCATTTGATAAGAGCAAAAGATGGAACAGTTTATATAACTTCCAGAGATTTTATTTATAGTTATGATGAAAAGAATGGCAAGTTTACTAAACCTCCTCAGCCGCCTTTGTACAACAATATTAATTCCAATGTTTTTGATGAATTAGATATAGATAAACAAGGAAATATTTGGTATGGCTCAGCTAGAAATGGTGTATTTGAATATGATCCCATTAAAAAAAAATATACTCATTTCTTCCATGAAGCAACGGATAAAAATATTATTCCAACCGATTTTGTTAATGTTTTAAAAGTAGATACACTTGGTCGTGTGTGGTTGGCAAGTAATAGAGGTTATTTTAGTTTTTATGATCCCATTACACAATCCATTCAGCCAGCTTCTGTCATTAACAAAATTGTTGAAGGATTGTACAATGAGAAAGTGTATGATATTTTTTCTGATCGTCAAGGATTTATTTGGGTATCAACTAAATCAGGACTTGTTAAAATAAATTGTACAAAACCTATTCCTCAATTCGTTAAAAAAATTGGTGTACAAAATGGTTTAAATTCTGAGATTGTTGTTGGGTTAGAGGAAGATTATAACGGAGTTTTATGGGGCATTGAACCATATATTTTTGCAGTTGCTGCAATTGATGAAAAAAGAGCTAGAGTAATTAATTATGGGAATGGTGATGGGATTAATCATGCAGGTGAAGACTTATTATCAATGCACAGATTGGCTGATAATAAAATGGCATTACTTGCACAAGGCGGTTATTATGAATTTGATCCTGAACTTCCATCTTCACAAATAAAGGTCAACAACTTAGTGGTAAGTATTATGGCTGTTAATTCAATTGACAAATACTTTGATACTGAGATTAAAGAAAAAGGGAAAATGATTTTAAAGCCTGATGAAAATTCTTTTTATTTTGAATTTGCAGCTATTGATTTTAAACGACCGGAGTTATATCACTATGCTTATAAATTAGATGGCTTTGATAAAGACTGGGTATATAGTTTTAGCAGAAGATCTGTTAGTTATACCAATATTCCGGGCGGTAATTATATTTTTAAAGTAAAAGCAACGCAGCATAAAGGGCAGTGGGAGTCTAATGAAATACAAATTCCTTTTTTTATTCAAACGCCTTTTTATAGAAAATGGTGGTTTATAGTTTTATTGTTGATTTTATCTGTGTTTAGTTTATATTCTTTTTATCGAAATAGACTAAAACACCATCGCCAAATTCTTGGATTAGAAACCAAAGCACAAGCATTGGAAAAAGAAAAGACACAAGTGTTATATGAAAATTTGAAACAACATCTGAATCCACATTTTTTATTTAATTCACTTACTTCATTGAGCAGTTTAATTAGAATTAATCAAAAAATGGCGATAGAATTTTTGGATAACATGAGTAAGATATATCGTTACATTTTGCAAAGTAAGGATAATGAATTAGTGCATCTAAAAGATGAAATAAAATTTATTGCCACATTTATTCGTTTGCAAAAAATGC
>CAILAF010000259.1 GCA_903832075.1 uncultured Chitinophagaceae bacterium | reverse complement strand
TATGCCTAAATCTGATGATGCATCTTTTCTTTTGCCTTTATGTTTTTTTAATGCTTTAATGATAAGTTCTTTTTCTTTATCCATGATATTCAAAGATTCTTCTACTTCTTCATGTTGCTGAATGTCATTATCATTTAAAATGACAGGTTGCGAATTAATATTAGCCGGCTGAATATATGCTGGTTGAAGATTAGTAGTTTGAACTTCATTATTATTTTGATGAAAGTCTTGTAATAAAGATTCTTTGGTATAATTCGCTGCATTGCTTGCCAGTGATGGATTTTGTAATATCTCTAAAAACATTTTTTTCAATTCTGTTACATCCTTTTTCATATCAAAGAATAGTTTGTACAAAATTTCTCTTTCATTTGCAAATTCTCCGGTATGTTGTGTACTTGGTGCAATGGCCAACATTCTGTTCATTACTTTTTCTGGAAGAAAAGTTTTTAAATCATTTGCAGATATAGTAGATTGATGACTCAATACTGAAATTTGTTCTGCAAGGTTTTTTAGTTCACGCACATTTCCCGGAAATGGATAGTTAATTAATAATTGTCTTGCATCTTCATTTAATTGAACAGGTGTTGTTTTATAACGTTCTGCAAAATCAACTACGAATTTTCTAAACAATAAAGGAATATCTTCTTGTCTATCTCTTAATGCCGGAACTCTAATAGGAACAGTATTTAAACGATAATATAAATCTTGTCTGAATTTTCCTTTCTCAGTAAATTCAATCAATTCTCTATTCGTTGCTGCAATAACACGTACATCAGTTTTTTGAACTTTAGATGAACCAACACGAATAAATTCACCGGTTTCCAATACTCTTAATAAACGTGCTTGAGTGCCAATAGGCATTTCACCAATCTCATCTAAAAATATTGTTCCGCCACTTACAGTTTCAAAATAACCTTTACGGCTATCAACGGCACCAGTAAAAGATCCTTTCTCATGACCAAATAATTCTGAATCAATCGTTCCCTCTGGAATAGCACCACAATTAACTGCAATAAATGGATTATGTTTTCTTGCAGATAATGAATGAATGATTTGGGAGAAAACTTCTTTACCTACACCACTTTCCCCTACAATTAAAACTGTTAGATCTGTTGCTGCTACTTGAACTGCAGTATTCAATGAATGATTGAGCGCGGGAGAGTTGCCTATTATTCCAAAACGATTTTTTATAGATTGTAGATCTGTCATATTCTTAATTCTTTTCTTCTGCTTCTAAAACTTGATATAAATAATTAATAAATTTCATTCCGTTCACTAACTTTTCATTTTTTGATTTCAATATTGATTCTCCTGAATATATCGGGAAATGACCGAAAAACAAACGGTCTTTATATTTTATCCCCAATTGAATATGAATAACAGTAGAAGTATCTGAGATTTTTATTCTTCTATTTGTATTGAATATTGTAAAGCTAGTTAGATTGTTAGTATAACTATACATTTCTATATGATTAGCTGCATACTTTTCGGTTGTTTTTAGATTTTCTAAGTTTAACTCAATACTTGTAAATAAAGATTCACCTGATATTTCTTTTATTCTGACAAGAGAATCGCCCTCATCTATTATTATATAATTTTTATTATCAATCAATAAATAGTGTAAAAATCTGTAAAATATTTTGCCTTTAGCACTTCCTTTGAAAC
>CAILAF010000258.1 GCA_903832075.1 uncultured Chitinophagaceae bacterium | reverse complement strand
TTTTTATTTTCTTATAAAACATCTAGGCAAATTTATTCATTTTATCACTATAAACTTGGATACAGCATTATAAATTCGGTTTTTAAAGTTTATACTAATTATTATTTATTAGGTCAGAGCATTATAGATAAAGTAATAGTAATGTCTGGTATAGAAAATAAATTTACTTACGATTTTGAAGGGGAAGAAAACCTTAGAGAAATAGTTTCTTTACAAAAAGGAGGTATGTTACTGAGTGCTCATATTGGGAATGGGGATATTGCAGGTCACCTTTTAAAGAGATTGGATACTCGTATCCATATTGTAATGTTCGATGGGGAAGAAAAAAAAATACGTGAATATCTCGATAATATTACGATTAAAAAAAACATAAATATCATCTTTATTAAAAATGATCTTTCCCATATTTATGAAATAAATGAAGCGTTAAATAATAACGAATTTGTTTGTATGCATGCTGATCGTTTTTTGGATGGGAATAAAACAATAACCAATAATTTTCTTGGGCAAGTTGCCAAATTCCCTATTGGCCCATTCATTATAGCTTCCAAATTTAAAGTGCCTATTTCCTATGTATTTGCAGTAAAAGAAAGCAAGCTACATTATCATTTTTTTGCAAGCAAAATAAAAAATTACAGTAATTTTGAAAAATCAGTTGTGATAGAGAAAATGCTCTGTGACTTTACAATAGAAATGGAGCAAAAAGTCAGACGATTTCCAGAGCAATGGTTTAATTATTTTAATTTTTGGCAATAATTAATATGTCAAATCCACTTGATAATATATTGAATTATATACCGCAAAGACCCCCATTTGTATTTGTAGATAAATTATTGCTTTCTAATGAAACTATAACCCGTTCTGAATTTCTTGTGAAAGATGATAATCTCTTTGTGGAGAATGGATACTTAAACGAATCTGGGCTGATAGAAAATATAGCACAAACCGCAGCTTCCAGAGCTGGGTATATTTCAGTAATGGAGAACAAGCCCATATTAGTCGGCTATATTGCAGCTATAAATAATCTTAATATTTATTTTTTTCCTCAAATAGGAGATAAGCTTGATACAGAAGTTATTACTGAAAACCAAATTTTTAATGTGACATTGATATCAGGGAAAATTAGCTGTAACGAAAAAAAAGTAGCACAATGCGAAATGAAAATATTTATTAATGAATTTAAAAACACTTGATCATGAAAAATTTAATAAAAAATTTCCTGCTTTTATGCATTATTTTTTTAGGTCTCTCACAATCTGTAAGATCTCAAAGTTTAAAGGAAATATTCAACTCTTCTGAAGTGCCTTTATTTTATGTAGGAATTGATTTTACACAAGCTCGTTTGATAGATGAGGCTTCGGCAAGTGGTTCTGAAGTAAGAGATCGTTATTTTCCTGAAATAAATGATTTAATTGTAAATGAGCCAAAAAAATATGATCTTCAAAAAGCCTTTCACAAAACAAATATTGAACACGATCTTAGTCTCGTAGCAAAGCGAAATGCAAAAATTAACACTGAAGAAATTTTGTCTTCTAATTCTGCTGATTTTAGTAGGCTAAAAGAGAATGATATTATAAAGTTAGTAAATGGGTTTGATTTTGGAAATAAAAAAGGAATAGGACTTTTGTTTATAGTCGAAGGGATGAGTAAAGGCAAAAAAGGGGCATCAATCTGGGTAACTTTTATTAATATGAGCACTAAAAATGTATTAATGACTGAGCGTATGGAAGGCAAAACATCCTTTGGTTTTGGATTTAGAAATTATTGGGCAAATCCAATCAATGATGTAATAAGTTCAATCGAAAAGAAAAAATATAAAGAATGGAAATTAAAATATTCT
>CAILAF010000257.1 GCA_903832075.1 uncultured Chitinophagaceae bacterium | reverse complement strand
CACCGGTAATTTGAAAAGTTGCTTCTGCAAATTTTGCGACATCAAAGAATTCAGGGCTTTTTAAATGGTTTTCTAATTTTTCACCACCATCAGCCTTAATTGTTGTAAGATCAATTACAAATTGTCCACCGGTTAATTTACCATTGTCAACAGTAACACTACCGCTTTTCAAAGCAAATGAACCATTATGGTAACCTGCTTTTTTTGAACCAATCCAATCAACTTTGCTTGCATCAGTTGCAACAGCATAAGTTGCAGGTGCATGTTTAATTGGAAGTGTAAACGAGAAAAAACTAATAACAGCAACAATGCTGGCTAAGGAAAAGATTGCTTTCTTCATAATATTTTTTTTATTTAAAGCAAAAGTATAGAATTACATGTATATACAGCTATTTGCTTATCAGAATTTCCCGATTTCACAAAAATTTAATCTATTAAAAAAGTAGGATATTCATTTTTGTTTGGGAAAACAACTCCAATCATGTATTTATCATTTCATGAAAAACGAAATCCTTTATCTTCGCGGCACAAATTTTTTATATGAACCTACACGAATATCAAGCGAAAGAATTATTAAAAAAATACAATGTTCCAGTTCAGGAAGGCATTGCTGTTGATACAGTAATGGCAGCTGAAGAAGCTTATCGTCAAATTAAAACACAAACGCATAATAACTTTGCAGTAGTTAAAGCCCAAATACATGCTGGTGGCCGAGGTAAAGGAAAAATAATTGGTAGTGAACAACGTGGCGTAGCAGTTGGTAAAAGTTTAGAAGACATCACTACAATTTCTAAAAATATTTTAGGCCATACTTTAGTTACTATTCAAACTGGTCCTGCCGGGAAAAAAGTAAATAAGATATTGATTGCGCAAGATGTTTATTATCCTGGGCCCAATCCGGTTAAAGAATTTTATTTATCCATTTTATTAGATCGCGCAAAAGGACAAAATGTGGTAATGTATTCTACTGAAGGTGGAATGAACATTGAAGATGTTGCACATGATACTCCGGAAAAAATATTTAAAGAATGGGTTCATCCGGGCGGCGGATTACAAGGGTTTCAAGCAAGAAAGATTGCTTTTAATTTAGGATTAAGCGGCGAAGCATTTAAAAATTGTGTAAAGTTTGTAACCAATTTATATAATGCCTATGTTGGATTAGATTGTTCTATGTTAGAAATTAATCCTTTGTTTAAAACAAGTGATGAAAAAATGATTGCAGTTGATTGTAAAATGAATTTGGATGAAAATTCATTGATGCGTCATCCTGATTTAGCTGCTATGAGAGATATTACTGAAGAAGATGCAACTGAAGTTGAAGCAGGACAATACAATTTAAACTTTGTAAAATTAGATGGCAATGTTGGTTGTATGGTGAATGGTGCAGGATTGGCAATGGCAACAATGGACATGATTAAATTAAGTGGTGGTGAACCTGCAAACTTTTTAGATGTTGGTGGAACTGCTAATGCTCAAACGGTTGAAGCTGGTTTTAGAATTATTATGAAAGATCCAAACGTTAAAGCAATCCTCATAAATATTTTTGGCGGTATTGTTCGTTGCGATCGTGTTGCTGCCGGTGTTATTGAAGCGTATAATAAATTAGGAAATATAAATATTCCAATTATTGTTCGCTTACAAGGAACCAATGCTGTTGAAGCAAAAAAATTAATTGATGAAAGCGGATTAAAAGTTGAAAGCGCCATTCAATTAAGTGAAGCCGCTGCATTAGTTAAGAAAGCAGTAGCGTAATTATAAGTTTCAAGTTTCAGGATACAAGTTTCAAGTCGTTGAATATTTCAACGACTTTTTTTATTTGATTTATCAAATTTTTGAACAGCTCTCTTTTTTCCACAAATAAAAATGAATTATATTTGATAAAACAATTCATGTAATGAGTAATCTAAAAAACGACTTCAATAATGTTGTAGAAACAATTTATAATCTACCACTTGAAGAGAAAGAAGAATTAAAGACTTTACTCGAACATAATATTGCTGATACTCGCAGAAGCGAAATTGTATTGAATTATAAAAAAGCACAAACCCAACAAAAATCAGCTAAGCTTAAATTTTCATCTGATATTAAAGTGCTTAAAAAAGTGTTGTAATGGAAGTTGCATTCAGCCAAACATTTAAAAAGGCATTTAAGAAAAAAATTAAAGCTACTAATGCTGAACAAGAATTCTGGAACAGATTAGAATTGTTTATTAATAATCCGTACGATTCAAGATTAAAAACACATAAACTTTCCGGAAAATTAAAAGGACTTTCCAGTTTTTCAATTGAATATGATTTACGTGTAGTTTTTTATTTCACTAAAGACAAACCCGCGAAAGCAGTTCTTGTTGATATCGGTAATCACGATGAAGTGTATTAACTAAACTTCTACTCTATCCCTCAAAAAAAATTACATCATATCTTGCAATCATGGCGAAATCGAAAAAGAAAAATCTTCCGGTTATTTTAGTTACCAATGATGATAGTATTACGGCTCCGGGCATCAGAGCATTGGTTGAAGCAGTTAAAGATTTGGGGCGTGTTGTTGTAGTTGCTCCTGATAAACCTCAAAGCGGCATGGGACATGCCATTACCATTGGTCATCCATTGCGTTTACATAAAGTTCATTTCATTGATGGCGTTGAAGCTTATAGTTGCAGCGGTACTCCCGTTGATTGTGTAAAGATTGCAGTTGATAAAATTCTGCATCGCAAACCCGATATTTGTTTAAGCGGTATTAATCATGGTGCCAATCATTCAATCAATGTTATTTATAGCGGAACAATGAGTGCAGCCATTGAAGCAGCGATTGAAAGTGTTCCATCAGCAGGATTTTCTTTATTAGATTTAAGTGTAGATGCAGATTTTACTGCATCTAAAGTTTATGTAAAAAAAATCGTTGAACAAATGCTGAAACAAAAATTACATAAGCATTTAACATTGAATGTAAATATTCCGGCTGTTGATGAAACTTTAATTAGAGGAATTAAAATTTGCAAGCAAGCGTATGCAAAATATGAAGAAGATTTTATTGAAAGAAATGATCCGCATGGAAAAAAATATTATTGGCTAACAGGTGAGTTTGTAAATTTTGATAAAGGAAAAGATACCGATGTGTGGGCATTAAAAAATAATTATGTTAGTATTGTACCGGTGCAATTTGATTTAACCAATTATACTTTAAAAAAACAAATAGAAAACAAGTGGAAATTTTAAAATTCTGGAAACAAGATAACCTGAAATTCGGTCTGGTATTGGGTTTGTTCGCACCTTTATTAGGAATGATCGGATTTTATTTTTGGAAATTCAGTGCTTATTCGTTTATAGATTTCTTAAAATATTTATTGGTAGAAAAACATTTAATTACCGGCATGGTAAGTTTTTCTTTATTAGCCAATGCCATATTTTTTACTTTATATATTAACACACATAAAGACAATACAGCCAAAGGTATTTTTGTTGTTACTTGTGTTTATGCAATTGCTGCATTGATATTGAAATTTATTTATTGAGCAGAAATAAAAAACGTTCTCACAAAAAAGCAAGAACGTTGAAATATGCACACGTAAAAATTATTTCTCTTTAGATATTACAAATGTTATTCCCTGCTTTTGTAAATAATTTACATTCTTTCCATTTTGTATAGCAGGTTTCCAGTTTGGTCCTTTTTCAATAACCCGCATTGCTTCTTCTTTAGTTCCGAATCCCGGATCATTAGCTGTTATATTACTAATTGTTCCATCAGAATGAACAATGAAAGAAATAAAAACTGTGTATTTACCCGGAGGTGCTCCACTTTTTACAGGCACATCAACATTTAAATTTCTTTCTAAATATTTTTGCCAAGCAGCAAGTCCACCCGGAAACTCAGCAGGGACTTGTGTTACAGTAAATACTTCATCATTTGCATTTTCAATTGTTACATCTGTAACTTTTATTTTTTCTTTATTGCCAATAATAGAGGTGTCACTTACAGCCGCATAATCAACTTTGACGCCTTTAAGTATTGTTTTTCCCTTCATCCCATTTAAATATGGTGTGTCGCCAATCACTGAAAATTTTGCTAAGCGAACACCAGTCAATTTCAAATTTTTATTCTTTGTAAAAATTTCAATCACACCATTCCTACCTTCATTGCCATATTTTGCAATTGCAGCTTTATCTTTCAAAACATTTACGCTTTCAATGTCATTTGGATTTATTTCATTCAGCACATTATGATTTTGCTTTACTCCATTAACAACAAATAAAATTTTTACATATTGAGTTGAATCATAAATTGTTTTATACCCTTCAAGATAATGAACATTGATAGTTGTATCCTTAATCTGGCTAAT
>CAILAF010000256.1 GCA_903832075.1 uncultured Chitinophagaceae bacterium | reverse complement strand
TGCCTATTAGATGATAAGATTATTGATGAAAGATGTCTTTTTGTAGATGATCTTACACATAAAAAAGAATTAAGGCGCTCAATTTTAAATGAAGGTGATATACTATTTGCCATTGCTGGTGCAACAATTGGGAAATGCAGTATTGTAACTAAAGAAATTTTGCCTGCAAACACAAATCAAGCGTTATCTTTAATAAGACTAGAAGAAAATGAGAATAAGTTATTTGTATATTATTGCCTAAAATCCAATAAGATGCAGAAATACATTATCGATACTATTTCTGTTGGAGCACAGCCAAATTTAAATTTGGAACAAATGGGTAACTTTTCCTTTTCGATTCCGTCCCTTTCCGAACAAACCAAAATCGCCACATTTCTTACCTCCATTGATGACCGATTAAACCAGCTAAAGAAGAAGAAAACCCTTTTGGAGCAATATAAAAAAGGGGTCATGCAAAAAATATTTGCTCAGGAGATACGGTTTCAAGATGGTGACGGGGAGGAATTTCCTGAGTGGGAAATAAAAACTATAAACGAAATCTTTTATATTAAAGCTGGAGGTGATGTGGATAAATCAAATGTTTCATCTGTGAAAACTGAAAAATATAAATTTCCTATTTATTCTAACTCAGATAAAGAAAAAGGACTTTTTGGTTTTACAGATACATATAGAATTAATGAAGAGTGTATTACAGTAACTGGTAGAGGTACTTTAGGGATTGCAATAGCACGTTATCAAGCTTTTTACCCCATAGTCAGATTATTGGTTTTAACACCTAAATTACCTATTAATGTCAAATTTTATGAAAATGCAATAAATAGAATAAATTTTGCAGTAGAAAGCACTGGTGTCCCGCAATTAACAAGCCCACAAATTTCAAACTATTCAGTAGAATATCCCTGTTTAAAAGAGCAAACCAAAATCGCTAATTTTCTTTCCGCCATTGATGATAAAATAAGCCAGTGCTCTGTACAGATCAATAAGACCGAGCAGTGGAAAAAAGGATTATTACAACAAATGTTTGTATAATAAAATATTGTATTTTGTAAGTTATGTCAGGAAATACTGTATTTACATATCTTAGAGGTGCTGGATTAGGTTTTGAATCAGGCACTAAAATTTATATTGCGAAATATTTTACTGTCAATGTTGTAAACAATGAAAATCGTATTACTTTTGCATCAACAGTACACACCACGCTACCCATTCGAACAGCGTCCCAGGGTGTGTCTTTTGCTTTTAGTACTTTTTGATAGAAATATAAACCTCGATAGATGAAAAATCTGTTCGAGGTTTTTTTATAAAACGACTATGTTTGAAAAAAATGCGAAAACAATTGATGAACAAATAAATCTTCTCAAAAGCAGAGGTTTGGAAATTCAGCCTGCTGATTCTGCCGAACATCATCTTAGTCACATTAGCTATTATCGACTTGGTGAATATTGGCATTCAATGCAGTCAGATAAGGTGGCACATATTTTCAAGCCCAATAGCAGGTTCTCTGATGTCAAAAAACTTAGA
>CAILAF010000255.1 GCA_903832075.1 uncultured Chitinophagaceae bacterium | reverse complement strand
TAGTAACATTCAAAGCTTTAAGATCATCAGGTGTTCCAATAGTTACACCCATCGCTGTGAATATGTTTCTTATTTCTTCGTTTTCATAAATTTTATGTTCCATTGCTTTCTCCACATTCAATATTTTACCACGCAATGGAAGTATCGCTTGATACCCTCTGTCTCTTCCTTGTTTTGCAGTACCACCGGCACTATCTCCTTCTACTAAATACAATTCGCATTTCTCAGCATTACGTTCACTGCAATCAGCTAATTTGCCTGGTAATCCACCACCACTTAACACTGTTTTTCTTTGAACTAACTCTCTTGCTTTTTTTGCAGCAACACGAGCTTGTGCTGCTAAAACAATTTTAGAAATAACATTTTTTGCTTCTCTTGGATTCTCTTCCAAGTAAGCTTGTAATGCTTTGCCCACAGTAGTTTGAACGGTTCCTGCAACATCACTGTTACCCAATTTTGTTTTTGTTTGTCCTTCAAACTGAGGCTCAGGAACTTTTACAGAAATGATAGCACTTAATCCTTCTCTGAAATCGTCTCCTTCAACTTCTACTTTTGCTCTTTCAAATAATCCTTCTTTATCACCGTAAGATTTAAACACTCTTGTTAATGCCTGTCTGAATCCAGTAACATGTGTACCACCTTCAATAGTATTGATATTATTTACATAAGAAAAAATATGTTCTTTAAAATCATCATTATAAGTCATGGCAACTTCAACAGCTACATTACTTACTTCATCTAATCCTTCAAAATATAATGTAGTTGAAATTAGTGGAACACGATTACTGGTTTTATCCAACATTTCTACAAACTCAACAATACCACCTTCGCTATAAAAATTCTTTGTATAATAATTTCCATTTTCATCTTTCTCACGCAGATCATTTAAAATAATATTGATGCGTTTATTGAGATAAGATAATTCGCGCAAACGACCTTCTAATATTTCTTTTTTATAAACTGTTTCCTGAAAGATTGTTGTATCAGGCCAAAAGTGAACTGTAGTGCCCGTTTTGGTTGATTCCCCAATTTCTCTAACAGCATATTGCGGAATACCGGTATGATATTCTTGCTCAAATATTTTCCCTTCACGATAAACAGTTACTTGCAAAACTTTACTCAATGCATTTACGCAACTAACACCAACACCATGTAAACCACCTGAGACTTTATAAGTATTTTTATCAAACTTACCACCGGCATGTAGTACAGTCATTACTACTTCTAATGCACTGCGTTTTTCTTTGGTATGCATTGCAGTTGGAATACCACGACCGTCATCTTCAACACTGATAGAATTATCTTCATGAATTGTAACAGTAATATTTTTACAATAACCGGCTAATGCTTCATCAATAGAATTATCTACCACTTCATATACCAAATGATGAAGCCCTTTTACGCTTACATCACCAATATACATGGCAGGTCTTTTTCTTACTGCTTCCAAACCCTCTAAAACCTGAATACTGTCTGCACCATAGTTCTTATTCTGTGCATCGTTACTTTTCTTTTGTTCGTCGCTCATAATACTTGTCCTGCTTGATTTTGATAAAATTTATAAGGCTTGCGAAAATAAGGAAAATAAGTGCTGAAAACTATAATCATTCAACCTATTTTTCCACTTTTGAAAGATAGTTTTTATATGTATGATTTTATCAACTTTAACATCTTTAAAAACTCTTTACAAATACATGACTTGGAAATTACATGTAGATACATTAATTTTACATTTGCAAAATGTTACAGACTTTAGATATATTAAAATCATCGTACAGAAATGGAATAGAACCAAGTATGGATTTGTTGCATGAAAAGCAACAAAACATTCCAGGTTCAATTAACTATACTATTCGCCGTTATTATGCACAACACCCTTGGGTAGCAGATGATAGCGGAATGTTGGTTTACCATTTCAACGAAAACAAGCCAAACGAAAATTATTTAGAACTTCGTTATTGTATTGCAGGTAATAGATATTGCGAAGGGAAAGTTTGTGTGCATTGTGGAAAGCTTCCACAAACTTGTAATGGTCAGCATCAAACTGTTGATGTATTTGTGTTTCATTTTACTTCTGTTTTTTTAAATCAGTTTACACATAACGTTAAATTAAGCAGCCGTAAAGATGAAGTATTGGCTTTCAAACATCCTAACGCATTTACCAAAATATTTTCGCTTTGTAATAAAAAAAGAAATGTGTTAGATGGATTACTGAATCATAGTTATACCGGTGCATTAGAAAATATTTATGTTAATTCAAAAATTCACGAACTATTATTATATAGTTTGGATTGTTTGATTGATGAAAAAGAAGAAGGCTTTTCTTGTAAATTTTTAGAGGATGAACGCAGCCGTGAAGGTATTCACCAAGCAAGAGAAATTTTATTACAACATATTGGCGACCCAATTACAATTAAAGAATTAAGTAGAAAGGTTGCGATGAATGAATGTTATTTGAAAAAAGGGTTTAAGGAAATTTTCGGTACAACCATTTTTGATTTCTACCAACAGCAAAGAATGGAACACGCAAAATATTTGTTGTATGAAAAAGGATTAAGTGTTACAGATGTTTCTGCTTTATTAGGTTATTCATCTATCTCACATTTTTCTGCAGCATTTAAAAAACATACCGGATTAAAACCTTGTGATCTATTAAAATAAATATAGTATCCCCCATACTACACTTCCCCACAACAAGAAAGCCGCATTCAAACGGCTTTCTTAATTATAATATCTCTTTCAAACTTTCATTTGTAGCTGCAATAGTTTTATCCAAATCTTCTTTCGTTAATGCATTATTTAAAAACCAACTTTCAAAAGCAGATGGCGGTAAATAAATTCCGCGTTTTAACATCGCATGAAAATATTTTTTGAACAATTCATTATTCGAAGAAGCAGCACTTGCAAAATCGGTAACCGGATGATCGCTGAAATGAATACTGATCATTGATCCAAACTGATTAATTACAAAATCAATTCCCGATTCATTCAACACTTTACCCAATCCCTCTTTTAAATAAATTGTTTTTTCTTCCAGCTCTTTATAAATGTTTGGATTATTTTTTAAGATGTTTAATGTTGTATAGCCTGCAATCATTGCAATTGGGTTGCCACTTAAAGTGCCTGCCTGGTAAACGTTTCCGAGCGGGGCAACACATTCCATAATTTTTCTTTTACCGCCAAACGCGCCAACAGGTAATCCACCGCCAATTACTTTTCCGTAAGTAACTAAGTCTGCATCAATATGTAAAGTTTCTTGTGCACCTCCTTGTGATAAACGAAAACCTGTCATCACTTCATCAAAAACAAAAACAATATTTTCTTCATCACATATTTTTCTGATACCTTCTAAAAATTCAGGCTTTGGTAAAATGCAACCCATATTACCGGCAACAGGTTCAACAAAAATTGCAGCAATTTCATTTTTATTTTCTGTAACTAATTTTTTTACTGCATCTAAATCATTATAAGCACAAGTCAATGTATCATTGGCAACACCAGCTGTAACACCTGGAACTGTTTGAATATTGAAAGTTGCCAAACCGCTTCCCGCTTTTACTAAAAATGCATCGGCATGACCATGATAACATCCTTCAAATTTTATCAACTTATTTTTTCCTGTATAACCTCTCGCCACACGCAATGCACTCATGCAAGCTTCGGTGCCGCTGCTTACCATTCTTATTAAATCAACATTCGGACACATGCTGATAATTAATTCAGCCATTTTAATTTCTAATTCTGTAGGTGCCCCATAAGAAGTTGAATGAAAAGTTTGTTCCTGAATTGCTTTTATCACTTCATCATTTGCATGACCTAAAATCATTGGTCCCCATGAAGCGATATAATCAATGTATTTATTTCCATCGACATCATATAAATAAGCACCTTTTGCTTTGCTCATAAACAAAGGCGTTCCACCCACACTTTTAAATGCACGAACAGGAGAGTTTACGCCACCCGGAATGGATTCTTGCGCTCTTTCGAATAATGCTTTACTTTTTTCGATAGAATACATTGCTTTATTTATTTAAAAGTTTTACTGCATCTTTCGCAAAATACGTTGCAATCAAATCGGCACCTGCACGTTTGATAGAACCCAAACTTTCAAGAATAGCTTTGTCTTCATTTAACCAGCCCATTTTTGCAGCAGCTTTAATCATCGCATATTCGCCACTAACATGATAAGCACTAACAGGAACATCAACTGTATTTTTTACTTCACGAATAATATCCAGATATGCCATCGCAGGTTTTATCATTACAATATCGGCACCTTCGGCAATATCCATCAATGTTTCTCTTATCGCTTCTTTACGATTAGCATAATCCATCTGATAAGTTTTTTTATCACCGAATCCCGGTGCACTATCCAATGCATCTCTAAACGGACCATAAAAACATGATGCATATTTTGCACTATAACTCATGATGCCAACTTTAGTGAAATTATTTTGTTCCAATGCTTTGCGGATTGCGCCAATTCTTCCATCCATCATATCGCTTGGTGCTACAAAATCGGCTCCTGCTTGCGCATGACTTAAAC
>CAILAF010000254.1 GCA_903832075.1 uncultured Chitinophagaceae bacterium | reverse complement strand
GCCTGTTGAACAACCAGATCCAAATGCACCGCAAACAAAGTATGATTATCATGATGCATTTGCGCCATTTTTTTATACTAATAATGGAACAGAATATAGAGCTGCAACGGGTGAGCCTGGTCCAAAGTATTGGCAAAATCGTGCAGACTATCAATTGGCTGCAAAGTTGAATGATTCAACCAATGAAATTACCGGAACTGAAATTCTTACTTATACGAATAATAGTCCTTTGAAACTTGGTTTTGTTTGGATGATGTTAGAACAAAATCTTTTTAAACAAGATTCTCGTGGTACTGCTATTGTTCCACTTTCAGGAAGTCGTAATGGTGGTCGTGGTCAAATATTTGATGCAGGGTATAAAATAAAATCAATAAAAATATTAAGCGGTGCAAAGAATGAAATAGCCACTGATGTAAAATTTTTAATTGAAGATACACGTATGCAAATTTTCTTACCAAAAGAATTGAATGCAAATGGTGGAGTAGCAAAATTAAAAATTGAATATTCATTTATTTCACCTGATTATGGTTCTGATCGTATGGGAATCATGAAAACAAAAAATGGAAAAATATTTACTGTTGCCCAATGGTATCCGAGAATGTGTGTGTTTGATGATATTATGGGATGGAATACAGCACCATATACCGGACCCGGAGAATTTTATTTAGAGTATGGCGATTTCGATATTAATATTACTGCACAAGCAAAAGATATTGTTGTATGTTCAGGCGAATTATTGAATCCGCAAGAAGTGTATACTACTGAACAACAAAAACGTTGGGCAGAAGCAGCTAAAAGTGAAAAGACAGTTGTGATAAGAACTGCTGATGAAGTAACAGATCCTAAATCACGCCCTTCAAATAAATCAGAATTAACATGGCATTTTAAAATAAAAAACGCACGTGATGCATCATGGGGTGCATCATCATCATTTATTATTGATGCCGCAAAAATGGATTTACCAAGTGGAAAAAAATCATTAGCAATATCTGCTTATCCTGTTGAGAGTAATGGTGATAATGCATGGGGTCGTTCAACTGAATATGTAAAAAAATCTATTGAATATAATTCTGCTAAATGGTATGAGTTTCCATATCCTGCTGCAACTGCTGTTGCCGGAACACCTGGTGGCATGGAATATCCCGGTATTGTTTTTTGTGGTGCAAGAAGTGCAGGCCGTGGTTTGTGGGGAGTGAATGATCATGAATTCGGGCATACTTGGTTCCCAATGATTGTTGGTTCAAATGAACGTTTATATGGTTGGATGGATGAAGGTTTTAATACATTCATCAATACATTATCAACTGCTAATTTTAATAATGGTGAATATAAAAATACCAGACCATCAGACATGCATCAAATTGGAAATGCATATACCTTGCCTGGCTTAGAACCTATGCTTAGTTATGTTGATAATTTGAAAGAAAGAAATAATGGCACACTCTTATATAGTAAACCCAGTGCAGGTTTGGTATTATTGCGTGAACAAGTTTTAGGACCAGATCGTTTTGATCGTGCCTTTAAAACTTATATTGAAAGATGGGCATTTAAACATCCAACACCTGATGATTTTTTTAGAACGATTGAAAATGTTGCAGGCGAAAGTTTACAATGGTTTTGGAGAGGATGGTTTGCCAATACTTGGCGTTTAGATGTCTCAATAAGAGATGTAAGATATGTTGATAGTACAGATTATTCAAAAGGCGCATTGATTACGCTTGATAATTTAGAGAAAATGGCAATGCCGGTAATTTTAGAAATTAAAACTAAAAGTGGAAAAATTGATCGTATTAAATTACCGGTAGAGATTTGGGAACGCAATAATTATTGGACTTTCAAATATCCTTCAACTGAAGCGATTGAATCTGTTACTTATGATCCTGATAAAGTGCTACCTGATTATAATTCTGCTAATAATGTATGGCCAAAAAAATAAAAAAGCTATCTATATAAAGTGTTACATAGAAAAAATGACTAATTGAAAATCAATTAGTCATTTTTTCTATGTAACACTTTATAGAGATAGCTTTTTTATTTTTTTGGCCAAACATTATTAGCAGAATTATAATCAGGTAGCACTTTATCTGGATCATAAGTAACAGATTC
>CAILAF010000253.1 GCA_903832075.1 uncultured Chitinophagaceae bacterium | reverse complement strand
TCCACAAGATTTTGTTTTTGTTTTAGAAAAAATGAAAAATGAATTTGATTGGATAAGAATTACAACAATACTTCCAACTGGTGATGACGGCACATTAAAAGGATTATATAAAAACTATGCAGGAAAAATTTATGCAAAAACAGGAACAATCAGTAATAATTTGGCGTTAAGCGGTTATATCATTACTAATAAAGGCAAACAATTTATTTTTTCTGTGATGGTAAATAATCATCAGGCATCAGCAACTGCAATTAGAAAATCAATTGAAAAATTTTTAACAACAATTATTGATAAATATTAAAAATTCCCTTTAGGGGTTGGGGTTTATTTTCCAAACATTCTATCCAAATAATCTTCTTTAAATTCTAAATAAGTTGGCGCACCTGATGCTGTGCTGTTTGGAGTTATACATTTAAATAAATCTTCAATCAATATTTGCATTTCTTTTTGCGATAAAGTTTGTCCGGCTTTAATAGCTTGTTGTCGGCTGATGCAGCGAATTAATTTTTCTCTTTTTGAAAATTTTATATCACTGCTGAAATGTTTAAATTGTTCAATCAATAATTCAATTGAATGTTTTTCATTTCCCTGTAATACATCGGCAGGAGATGCCTGTATCACGAAAGTATTACTGCCAAAGGGTTCTATTTGATAACCAATTACAGAAAGTTCAGGTAAAAGTTCTTCTAATAAAACAGCATCGGCTGTTGCTAATTCTAAAGTTATCGGGAATAAACTTTTTTGTGCAGGCATTTGCTGATCATGAGATGCTACATTATATTTTTCATATAAAATTCTTTCATGCGCCAATTGTTGATGTACTAAAATAAATCCATTATTTGTTGCGGCGATGATGTAAGTGTTATGCAATTGAAGAAAAGAATTTAGGAGATAGAATTTAGGAGATAGAATATTTTTTTGTTCACCATCTTCATAATCAAATTTTGCAATTAATTTATTTTCATTCTGTATTCTGTCTCCTTTCTCCTCGCTACTTGTAAAAAAATCTTTCCAATGTTTTAATTCGCTCTTTTCATTCGGATCAATTTTATGTGCCTGATTTTTTTGCGTGAATGTTTTAAATAAATTAGAAGACGATGCCGCTTCTTTTTTTTCTGTAGTGAACGGTTTACTTACTGCATCTAAGTTTTGAATCTCAGCATTCAATGTAAAATCCAATGATGGCGCAATACTGAATTGTGCCAATGCATGTTTAACTGCTGCTTGCACAAATGCATAAATTATTTTTTCATCTTCAAATTTTATTTCTTGTTTGGTTGGATGAACATTAATATCAATTTGTGCCGGATCTAAATCAATAAATAAAACATAACTCGGAAAACTATCTTTCGCAATCATGTTATCAAATGCACTGTTTACGGCATGATTGAGATAAGCGCTTTTTATAAAACGACTGTTCACAAAAAAATATTGATCACCTCTTGTTTTCTTTGCTGTCTCCGGTTTTCCAACGAAACCATAAATATTCATGTAATCAGTTTCTTCATTCACACTCACCATTTTGGCATTATAATTATTACCAAGAATTTGAATGATGCGTTGCTTTAAATTACCGGGTTCTAAATAAAAAACTTGCTGACCATTACTTGTTAATGAAAAAAATATTTGAGGAAATGCCATTGCCACACGAATGAACTCATCAACAATATGTCGCATTTCGGCAGCATTACTTTTTAAAAAATTTCTGCGGGCAGGAACATTGAAAAATAAATTTTTCATGCTGATGCTTGTGCCAATGGAATATGCACAAGGTTCCTGTTTTAACACTAAACTGTTTTCAATTTCAATAAAACTTCCCAATTCATCATCAGCTTTTTTTGTTTTCATTTCAACTTGCGCAACCGCTGCAATACTTGCCAATGCTTCGCCGCGAAAGCCCATTGTTTTTATCTTAAATAAATCTTCAATTACTTTTATTTTGCTGGTGGCATGTCGCTCAAAAGCCATCCTGGCATCGGTTTCACTCATACCGTTTCCGTTATCAATCACCTGAATTAAACTTTTTCCTGCATCGGCAATAATCAATTGTATTTCTGTGGCGCCTGCATCAACGGCATTCTCCAATAATTCTTTCACAGCACTGGCGGGTCGTTGAATAACTTCACCGGCTGCAATTTGATTGGCAATATTATCGGGCAATAATTGAATGATGTCTGTCAAAATCTTCACATTTACTTAAGTTGGTAAAAATAAAACTATTCATCATCATCACAACCTCTTATATTACATTTGTGCACTAAATTTTTACACAATGAATTTAAGTGCGGATATTAAAAAGATAGAAAGACATTTTTTACCAAGCAATTTCACCGTAACCAATTGGGAAACAGTAGAACCTTATTTCAAAAATTTATTAGATAGAAGCATTGAATCAAAAACTGATTTGGAACAATGGTTGAAAGATATGAGTGAAGTAGAAGCTGTGATAAGCGAAGATGCTTGCTGGCGTCAAATAAAAATGACTTGTGATACGACCGATAAATCTTTGGAAGATTCTTTCACTTTTTTTATGATGGAAATTTCACCAAAGATTCAGCCTTATGCCGATGCATTGAATAAAAAATTAATTGCTTCTCCATTTACTAAAGAACTTGATCAACAAAAATTCTTCACTTATTTAAGAAGCGTAAAAAAGAATATTGATTTATTCAGAGAAGAAAATATTCCGTTGCAAGCAGAGCTAAGTGTGATGCAGCAACAATATGGTGCCATTGCAGGAAAGATGACGATTGAAGTGAATGGGCAAGAATATACTTTACAACAAGCGTCTAAATTCTTGCATAATCATGATAGAAATTTACGCGAAGAAGTATATAAAAAAATTCAGGAAAGAAGATGGCAAGACAGAGATGCAATGAATGAATTGTATTCTTCATTAATTGCAAAACGTCATCAGATTGCATTAAATGCGGGGTATAAAAATTATCGCGATTATAAATTTGTTGAGTTAGGAAGATTCGATTATACCAAAGAAGATTGTTTTCAATTTCATGAAGCAGTGAAATTGCATGTGTTACCATTGATTGAAAAAAT
>CAILAF010000252.1 GCA_903832075.1 uncultured Chitinophagaceae bacterium | reverse complement strand
TTAACTAACGAACTAAAATTTTTCTTGTTACAGTTTGACCTTCTGATGTGAATGAAACGAAATAAGTTCCTTCTTTAATTAATTGAAATGAAAAATCTTTTTCATTAGGTTTCGCTGTTAAAATAGTTTGACCAAGAACATTTGTTACTTCTATTTTATCAATATTGAATACGCTTGAAATATTAAATTGCCCTTTAGATGGATTTGGAAAAATATTAAATGTTATTGTAGTTTTATATACTTCCTCAACCCCAACCCCAACCATACTTGATAACTTTGCAATAAAGAAGTCTATGCCTCCTTGATTGGTTAAAGTTGTATTTCCAAAAGTGAGAGCAGTACCGTTAAAATAACCTGTTAAATAGGTATTACCATTTGCTCCAACTGCAATTCCTTGACTACTTTCTGCCAAAGTGCTACCCACCAAACCTAATAAACTAATCGCTATTCCTGAAGGATCAAGTTTAACAATATAAATATTACTGTGACCATTACCTGGTACTTTGTTTTTAATAAATAAATTATTAAACTTCAATGAATCAGTATAGAAATCTGCAGATACATAAATATTTCCTGTTGCATCAATTGCAATATTGGTTTTATCATCCATTCCAGTTCCGCTTGTTGCCCAAATAGCATTACCTGTAGGTGCAAATTTTACAATTAATGTTCCGGGAGTTTTAACTGACATACCACCAATAGTTATTGATGTACCTGAATAACCTGTGGCATATCCGGCTAAAATAGAATTATTGCTTGCATCAATAACAATGTTATATCCTTTTTCATTTTGATATTTATTTCCGGCAGATTTTGCCCAAACAACAGTACCGGATGCATCATACTTCACATAAAACAAGTCACCAGTCATTGCGGTTGCATCAGAGTTTTGCAATACTACACTACCAAATTGAAGTGAAGCCGAATTAAACTCACCAGTTATATATACATTTCCAATATTGTCAACAGCTATTCCGTTTGCCCAATCGTCTGCACTGCCTCCTCCGCTTTGTGCCCATATTGGATTACCGGACGCATCATATTTTACCACAAACACATCCTCACCGTTATTACCAGTCAATGTAATAGTTCCAAAATTTATTGTTCCTACAAAATATCCTGTAATGTATGGATTTCCTGATGCATCTAAGGCTAAATTTGTTGCAGTTGATGTGATATAGTTGCCTGCTCCTTTAGCCCAAACCGCTTTTCCACTTGTGTCGAATTTTGCTAGAAAGACATCATATATTGAACCTTTCTGATGTACATTTGGTAAAATAACGCCATTACCAAAATTAAGTGTATCACTTTGAAATGTACCTGCAATATAAAAGTACCCTTTGTTGTCGAGTTTCAAAGAATAGGCAATATCAACTTGCCAACCTGTTAATTTTTTAGCCCAAACTACATTACCCGAAGGATTGTATTTAACTATAAATATTTCTTCGTAATCACTAATTTGATTTATTAAAGAAATATTATCAAACTTAATGGAATAGCTTTTATAAGTACCCGTTACAT
Organism: uncultured Chitinophagaceae bacterium; assembly: GCA_903832075.1. Taxonomy (GTDB): domain Bacteria; phylum Bacteroidota; class Bacteroidia; order Chitinophagales; family Chitinophagaceae; genus CAILAF01. Next base: position 179 of record CAILAF010000252.1, on the reverse strand, counting down.
AGGTATTCCCACTTGCATCTACCGCAATGCTTCGACTTTGATCATCGCCAGTTCCACCTGCGCTTTTTGCCCATTGCCAGGTATTACTTTGCCCGAATAATTTACTACTGCTAAAAATAATAACGAATCCTAAAAATAGGATGATTGATGTGGTTTTGTAAATTTTGTTTTTCATAATT
>CAILAF010000251.1 GCA_903832075.1 uncultured Chitinophagaceae bacterium | reverse complement strand
TTGATTGCCGGAAATTTTATATACGTAACCATCAATTCCTTGCTTAATTTTTATCGGTAATTTTTGATTTTTTGCCGATAAGCAACCTACAATTGTTAAAACTAAACAAATGATAATTAAAATAATTTTTGGCATACCGCGATTTGAATAGCTAAAGTATCTAATTTAGAGCTATTATCGTACCGGACATAACATTATACTATGCTTAAAAGAAATCTTGTATTGTTATTAACTTTTGGAATTAGTTTTTATTCCTTTTCTCAAGAAATATTAAATAAAAATATGTTGCAAAATTTCGCAACACAACATCGCAAAATAGAAGATGCAGATCGTGCAAAGGCAGTGGCAATGGCTAAATTAAAAGGTTGGTCAATTCATAAAGTTACTAAAAATGGTACGGTGATGGATTTGAAAAGCATTGATGAACGCGGAAATCCTGTTTACTATACAACATATAATAATACTATTGCTGCAGCAACAACAAGAGCAAATCAATTATGGCCTGGAGGAAGTTCTGGTTTAAATTTATCCGGTTCATCTGCTGCAGTTAAAAGCAAATTAGGCACATGGGACGGAGGATTGATTTTAAAAAATCATGTTGAGTTTGTACCTGCCGGAGGTGGAAGTCGTGTTTTACAAAAAGATTCTGCAACAGCAGGTGCGTTAGATGATCATGCAACTCATACAACCGGGACAATGATTGCTGCTGGTGTTAATCCCATTGCAAAAGGAATGGCGTTTGGTATGCAGCAATTGATTGCATACACATTTAGTAATGATATTTCTAAAATGACTACGGAAGCACCCAATCTTCTTCTATCTAATCATTCTTATGGATTTAATGCGGGGTGGTTATATGATGGAACCAATTATAATTGGTATGGAGATACTTCAATAAGTACTGCCAAATCTTATTTGTTTGGATACTATGATGGTACTTCACAATTAATAGATTCATTGGCATATAATGCGCCATATTATTTAATTGATTTTGCTGCAGGTAATGCAAATGGTAATCAAAGTAATTTTTTAAATAATGGTGTGCAGTACCCCGCAATAGGATCAACTTATTTATTCAATGGTACAACTACAAAATATAGAACTGCAAATATTCCTAACAATCCTACGTATGGTTCTTTATCGCATGGTTATCAATGTGCAAAAAATATTTTAGAAGTTGGCGCGGCTAATGGATTGCCTAATGGATATAGTTCTCCAAGTGATGTGCAAATTGCAGATTTCAGTTCATGGGGACCAACAAATGATGGAAGAATAAAACCTGATATTGTTGCTGATGGCGTTAATGTTACTTCAACAGTTTCTACTTCAACAACTTCATATGGCATGATGAGCGGGACATCTATGGCAACCCCAAATGCTACCGGCTCTTTATTATTAGTTCAAGAATATTATAACCAAAAACATCCCGGATCTTTTATGCGCTCTGCTACTTTAAAAGCATTAGCTATTCAAACTGCTGATGAAGCTGGCAGCTCACCGGGCCCTGATTATACTTATGGTTATGGATTATTGAATGTATTAAGAGCAACTAATGTTATTACTTCATCTTATAATCAAAAAACAGATACTATTATTGAGAAGACGTTAACAAGTGGAACACCATATACAATAAATGTAATTGCTTCGGGTAATGGACCTTTGAAGGCAACATTAGTATGGACTGATCCTACAGGAGCCCCTGATAATACTGCTCAAAAAAATTCTACTACTGCGGAATTAGTACATGATTTAGATTTAAGAATTACTTCAGGAACTTCAACATATTATCCATGGATATTAAATCCTAATAGCCCCACAAGTCCGGCTACAAAAGGAGATGATAAGATAAATAATGTTGAACAAGTGTTGGTTGATAGTAGTGTTGTGCCAGGTAAAACTTACACAATTACTGTTTC
>CAILAF010000250.1 GCA_903832075.1 uncultured Chitinophagaceae bacterium | reverse complement strand
TATCGAAATAGTTTCTAATTGTAATTCGGGTTGGAAAATGACTCCTGTTCAATCTAATAAATGGATGGAGGAAAATATGTTCCCATTCTATCAATTAGGAGATATTAAAGTTGATGGTCAGTTAATAGTTAAGTAATATTTGTAATCTATTAAAAAAATAAGTTATGACTGAAGAAATAATTATAGCCGGTTTTGGTGGACAAGGTGTTTTATCGATGGGTAAGATACTTGCTTACTCCGGTATTATGCAAAATCAGGAAGTAAGTTGGATGCCTTCTTATGGTCCTGAAATGCGAGGTGGTACAGCAAATGTTACGGTAGTTCTCAGCGACGAACGTATAAGTTCGCCGATTGTTAACAGTTTTGATACTGCTATCATTCTTAACCAACAATCAATGGATAAGTTCGAGAACTCAGTAAAAAAAGGCGGCCTATTAATTTATGATCCAAACGGCATTACCCGTCATCCAATAAGAACCGATATTGAAATTTATACAATTGATGCAGCTTACGAATCTTCAAGAATGAAATCTTCTAAAGTATTTAATATGATCGTTCTTGGTGGATTTTTAAAATTAAAACCATTGATTGATCCTGAACACATGCATCAAGGTCTTGAAAAATCTTTACCGGCAAGACATCACCACATGATTGCCGAAAATGAAAGAGCCATTGAAAAAGGAAAAGAGATCATCATGCCGAAATATTTGTTGAATTAAAATGTTTTCAATGCAAAAAATAAAAACCTCTTACACAAATGGTAATTCAATTGTCACTATTATTTTGGATGATGGAAAAGGAAATATTCTTGACCAGATCATGATGACTGAATTACAAAATGTATTAAATGATTTTGCACATAATGAAGATTTAAAATTAATTGTGATTGAAGGAGCCGGAAAACATTTTTCATTTGGTGCCAGTGTTGAAGAACATAAAAAAGATTTGGCGGCAATGATGCTAAAATCTTTTCATCAATTATTTTATTCTATTATTGATTTATCCATTCCAGTTTTAGCAAAAGTATCCGGACAATGTTTGGGTGGTGGATTAGAACTTGCTTTGATGTGTAATTTTATTTTTGCTGATAAGTCTGCCAAGTTTGCACAACCCGAAACTATTCTTGGTGTTTTTCCTCCACCTGCATCCATTCTTCTCCCAGAAAAAATTGGATATGCCAAAGCAGAAGAATTAATCATCACAGGCAAAACAATTAATGCGGAAGAAGCAAAGAATATAGGATTGATCAATGAAATATTTGATGATAAAAATTTATTGGATGCCGGCATTAATGAATGGATCGAAAAAAATATTTTACCAAAAAGTGCTTCATCAATTCGTTATTCGGTAAAAGCAACAAGAATAAAACTGAATCAATTAATAAAAGAGTTTCTTCCTCAACTTGAATCAATTTATATCAATCAATTAATGGAAACACATGATGCGAATGAAGGGATTCTATCATTCATAGAAAAAAGAAAACCAGTTTGGAAGAATAAATAATTTAAAGAGGAAATGAAAAATATAAAAACAGTTGGTGTTGTTGGTGCAGGCACAATGGGTTCGGCATTGGCGCAGAAGTTTGCGCAGGAAGGATTTAAAGTAATTCTTGCTGATCGTGCAAAAAATTTTGTAGAAAAAGGGTTGACAAATATTCGCACAACATTGAATGACGGCATTGAAAAAAAAGTTTTTACCAAAGAACAAGTAGAAGAATATTTTTCAAATTTAAATGGAACCGATTCTCTTGATGATCTTGCATTTTGCGATTTAATTGTTGAAGCCATCTTTGAAAATTTTGATGCAAAAACAGAATTATTTACATCATTGAGTAAAATAGTTTCTAAAGATTGTATTGTTGCAACTAATACTTCTTCATTTTCTGTTTCTGAATTGGCAAAACATATTTCTTATCCTGAAAGATTTATCGGACTTCATTTTTTTTATCACGCAGCAAAGAATAGATTGGTTGAAATTATTCCGGGCGAAAAAACATCCGACGAAACAATTCAATCAACACAAATATTTTCTGTTCTTGCCGGCAAAGATGCCATTGATTGTAAAGATGTTTATGGATTTGCGGTGAATCGTTTTTTTGTTCCGTGGTTAAACGAATCGTGCAGATTATTTCAGGAAGGAATTGCAAGCAAAGAAGAAATTGATCAAGTGTGCATGAATGTTTTTGGAATTGGAATGGGACCATTTGCTTTGATGAATGCAACAGGCGTTCCGATAGCTTATCATGCAGAAAAAACATTGGAAGTTTTTGGGAAATTATATGAAGTAGCAAATGCATTGAAGATACAGGCTGAATCAGGTAAACAATGGGAAATAGCATCAACAACAATTGAAAACATCGATCCTCAAAAAGAAAAAATCATTCGTGATAGAATGTTGGGAATAATATTTTTTGTTTGCTCCCAAATTTTAGAGGAAAATGTTTGTTCGGCAACGCATCTCAATCGTGGTGCAAAAATTGGATTGCGTTGGAAAAATGGTCCGGTTGATTTAATGCATTCATTTGGTGAAAATGAAGTGAACAGAATAGTAAAAATGATTGCAGAATTATATGGAATGAAAATGCCAACAACTGTTGCAGAAAAATATTGGAAGATAAATTCTGTGAAACTCGAAAAAAAATATCCTGTTGCAATTATTACGATGGATCAACCGGAGAACATGAATGCGTTGAGCGAAAAAACGGTGCAGGAACTTTCAGATAAATTTAATGAAGCAGAGAATGATTCATTGATTGAAACAATTTTTATTACCGGATCGGGTAAAGCATTTGTTGCCGGTGCCGATATAAAATTTTTCGTAAAAAATATTAAAGCAAATAAAATTAATGATATAAAATCTTTCACTGAATTCGGACAAAAAGTTTTTAATAGAATTGATCAATCAAATAAAAATGTGGTTGCTATTATTAATGGTCTTGCGCTTGGTGGTGGATTGGAATTAGCACTTTGTGCAGATATTATTTTGGCTACAAATAAGGCACAGCTTGCTTTTCCTGAAACAGGAATTGGTATTTATCCCGGACTTGGCGGCACGCAACGATCTGCAAAAAAAATTGGAAAAGGATTGGCTAAGTATCTTATTCATACCGGCAAAATGATCTCAGCAAAAGACGCAGAAGATATTGGATTGGTTGATAAAATATTTTCTGTTGATGAGATGATGCAAATTATTTCTGGCAACAAACCATTGCCAACTTTCTCAAAAAAATCATTATCAGAAAAGTGGAACGGAATAAAAGAGTTCTTTGAAAAGAATTCTTTAATGGGAATATTAGATAAAAAATATGCTCATCAATCATTGACAAATGAAGATGCTGAAAAAATTATAAAAACAATTAGTTATAAAGCACCTGTTGCAATAAAATTAGCCGATAAATTAATTGATGAAGCGAAAGGTTGCGATTCGGAATTAATTTATTTGCAAGAAATATTTGCCACATCAGATGCTTTATTGGGATTAACATCCATTGGTAAAAAAGTTCAATTTTTCGGAAAATGAATAACGCCATTTCAGTTATTATTCTTGCCGCAGGACATTCATCAAGAATGAATTATCCAAAATCATTTTTGCTTTTTGATAACAGAAGAAAGTTTATTGAAAAAATTATAGATACTTATATCAGCTCCGGAATTGATGACATTATTTTAGTAATAAATAAAAGTCAGGAAGAAAAGATGCGATCTATTCTTTCAAAAAATTATTCGTCTCATCAAATTAAAATGGTGGTTAATCAATTTCCTGAAAAAGGAAGATTTTATTCTATTCAACAAGGATTGAAAAATATAAATAACAAGATCTGTTTTATTCAAAACATCGACAATCCTTTTATTTCAAAATTGCTGTTGAATGAAATGATGAAGGAATTAACAGCATCTAATTATGTTGTTCCCTCTTATCAAAATAAAAATGGACATCCTGTTTTATTGAGCAACGATGTGGTGCAGTATTTATTGAATTTGAAACGTGATGATTATAATCTTCGCCATGAACTCAATCATTTTTTAAAAACAAAAATTAATTGGGAAGACGAAAATATTTTGGCGAATATCAATTCGTGGGAAGAGTATCAGAAATATTTTGAAAAGAAGGATAAATCAATTTCTTCAAATCATTTTTATGACATTCAGAAAAAAATAATTTATGCATAAACAAATTGCAATAGTAACGGGTGCGGGCAAAGGAATTGGGAAAGCCATTTCATTACAATTAATTAATGATGGTTTTTTTGTTGTGTTGGTTGATGCAGATAAAACTTGCGGCGAAAAAACAGCGAAAGAAATTGGGAAAACGAAATCTGTTTTTTATCAAACAGATATAAGTAATGAAAAACAAGTTGTGCAATTGTTTCAAGCGATTGAAAAAAAATATGGAAACATTGATGTGGTTGTGAATAATGCCGGAATCATTCGCGATAATATGATATGGAATATGGAAGCAGCAGATTTTGATCTGGTAATAAATGTAAATCTTAAAGGCACCTGGTTGATGTGCAGAGAAGCTGCAAAAAAAATGAAGCAACAAAATTTTGGTCGCATCATCAATATTTCTTCAAGAGCATGGATGGGAAATATTGGTCAAACAATTATTCTGCATCAAAAGCTGGTGTAGTTGGATTAACAAGATCGTTGGCTTTAGAATTAGGCAAGTATAATGTTTCGGTAAATGCTGTTGCACCGGGATTAATTGATACGCCGTTAACTCAAAAAATAAAAAAAGAAGCATTGGAAAAATTAATTCAGGCACAACCATCAAAAACAATGGGCAAACCGGAAGATGTTGCGAATGCAGTTTCTTTTTTGTGTTCAGGAAAAACAAATTTTATAACAGGACAAATTATTTATGTTGATGGTGGAAAAAGTATTGGTGCAGGAATATAAAATTGAAATCAATCTAAAAAAATTATTGTGCAGCGATGAAAGCCGTTAAAATAAAAATTAATCATAAACAACACGAGTTGTTGATCGGCGAACATGAAACGCTTGCAAATGTTTTGCGCGAAAAAATTGGATTAACAGGAACAAAAGTTGGTTGCGAACAGGGATGTTGCGGTGCCTGTACCGTTTTGTTGAACGATAAGCCGGTATTGAGTTGTATCACTCCGGCTATGAAATGCAATGATGCTGAAGTTGTAACAATTGAAGGCATTGCAGAAAACAATGAATTGAATGTATTGCAAGAAAAATTTGTTGAGAAAGGAGCAATTCAATGCGGATTTTGTACACCGGGAATGGTGATCACTTCATTTGATTTTGTCAGAAAAAATCCTGAAGCATCAATTGAAGAAATCAAAGAAGCTTTATCCGGAAATTTATGCAGGTGTACCGGATATAAAAAAATTATTGAAGCAGTTGCTGAAACAATTCATCCGAACAAAATAAATAACAAAAAAGAAATTCAATCATCAAATAATAAAACAGTTGGCGTTGGTCGTCCATATATTGAAGCAACAAAAAAAGTAAAAGGTGTTGCTGAATATGCGGATGATATCAAAACAAAAAATGTTTTGCATTGTAAATTTTTAAGAAGTCCGTTACCACATGCCATCATTGAAAGTATTGATACATCGTTTGCAAAAAAATTGGATGGCGTACAATATATTTTAACAGGAAATGAATTGCCTGAAAAATTTGGTGTGCTTCCCATCTCTCAAGATGAAACTGCATTGGCAATTGATAAAGTAAGATATATCGGAGAAGTTGTAGCAGCCGTTGCAGCCGATACAGAAGAAATTGCAGAAGCGGCTTGTAAATTAATTAAGGTAAAATATAAACCGATCAAACCATTTCTTGAAATAGATGAATCACTGAATGATATTGGCACCAACGAAAAAATTCATAACGATACAAAATTCAATAACAATATTCATAAAAAAGCAGAACTGCGTTTTGGTGATCAGCAACAAGAATTATTGTTGTCAGATTTTCGCAGTAAAATGAATTTTGAATTTGATGGTATCTCACATGGATTTACCGAACCTCATGCAGCCACTGCATCTTGGGATGAAAATGGATTAACCATTATTACTGCCACACAAGTTCCGCATTACTTGCACAGAGCATTGGCAAAAGTGTTGCATCTTCCTTTAAATAAAATACGTGTCATTAAACCTTATGTTGGCGGCGGGTTTGGCGGTAAGGGCGATCCATTTCCGCACGAAATGATCGTTTCTTATTTGGCAATGAAAACAGGTCGTCCGGTTAAAATAAAATTTAGTCGCGAAGAAGTTTTTTTAAGTAACCATGGAAGACATCCGACAAAATTATTCATGGAAATTGGTGCTGATAAAAATGGTTATTTAAAAGTTTTAGATACTGATGTTGCCATTGATGGTGGTGCTTACGGAAGTTTTGGTGTGGTGACTTCTTATTATAATGGTGTTTTATTACAAGCACCTTATGCAATAAATAATTTTGGATTCCGAACATTTCGCGTTTATACAAACAAACCGCAAAGTGGAGCCATGCGTGGACATGGTGCTGTGAACTCTCGTTTTGCCATTGAAAGTTTGATTGATGATCTGGCTCATCAAATAAAAATGGATCCTTGTGAATTGCGATTGAAAAATTTTATGCCTTCGAATACTTTAACTGTTGGGCAATATCGAATCACTTCAAATGGAAGTAAAGAATCGTTGATGAAAGTGATGGAACAATCGCAATGGAAAAATAAATATGGCAAATTAAATTATGGACATGGGTTAGGTGTTGGTTGCGGATTTTTTATTAGTGGAAGTGCATTGCCCATTATTAGAAATGATTT